>JASHUC010000362.1 GCA_030040235.1 Gammaproteobacteria bacterium
ACGAGCACGCGCTCGCCCGCCAGGCGCGGAGCGGCGAGGCGGCTCGCGGGCGCCGAGGCGCGCGCTGCGGCCTCCACCCGGTCGGCGACGCGGCGCAGCGCGATCTCGCGCAGCGCCATGAGATTCGGCTTGCTGAAGAACCGCTCGGCCGCGTTCGCCGCCTCGTCGGCGATGTAGACCTTCCCGGCCTTGAGCCGCGTGAGCAGATCATCGGGCGGCAGGTCGATGAGCTCGACCTCGTGCGCCTCATCGAAGACGCGGTCCGGGAGTGTCTCGCGCTGACGCACTCCGGTGATCTGTGTGATCAGATCATTGAGGCTTTCGAGATGCTGGACGTTGACGGTCGTCCAAACGTCGATGCCGGCCTCGAGCAGCTCCTCGACGTCCTGCCAGCGTTTCGGATGGCGCGGCGCCGGATCGCCACCCATGAGATTCGAATGCGCGAGCTCATCGACGAGGAGCACGGCCGGATGCCGCGCGAGGGCGGCATCGAGATCGAGCTCGTGGCGCACGATCCCCCGATAGCGCACCGCGACGGTGGGGACGTGCTCGAGCCCCTCGAGCAGCCGCTCGGTCTCGAGCCGGCCGTGAGGCTCGACGTAGCCCACCGCGACGTCCGTCCCTGCCGAACGCGCCCCGCGCGCGGCCTCGAGCATCGCGTACGTCTTGCCTACTCCGGCGGAGGCGCCGAAAAAGATACGCAGCCGCCCGCGGCGCGCCCGCGCCTCCTCGGTCTTGAGCTGCTCGAGCAGCCGGTCCGGGTCGGGCCGTATTTCGGCCACCATCTCGTTATCATACCCCTCATCATGAACGAACCGTCGGCTGCGCTGCGCCCTTCGCCCGATGCCTTGCTCGCCGAGAGCAGCCGCAGCGGCCAGGGGCGGCTCAAGATCTTCCTCGGCGCGGCCCCTGGGGTCGGCAAGACCTACGAGATGCTTTCGGCCGCGCGGCGCAAGCGCGCCGACGGCGTGGACGTGGTCATCGGGATCGTCGAGACGCACGGACGCCCCGAGACGGCCGCTCTGCTCGAGGGTTTGCCCGCCATGCCGCGCCGCAAGCTCGACTACCGCAACCGCACTTTCGAGGAGCTCGACCTGGATGCGGTCCTTGCCCGACGCCCGCAGCTCGTGCTGATCGACGAGCTCGCGCATACCAACATTCCCGGATCGCGGCACGCCAAGCGCTACCAGGACGTGCAGGAGCTGCTCGCCTCGGGCATCGACGTGTACTCGACGCTCAACGTGCAGCATCTGGAGAGCTACAACGATCTCGTCGCGCGCATCACCGGCGTCGAGGTGCGCGAGACCGTTCCCGATAGCGTGCTCGAGGGCGCGACCGACGTCGAGCTCATCGACCTGCCGCCCGATGATCTGCTCGAGCGGCTGCGCCAGGGCAAGGTGTACGTGCCCGAGCAGGCGCGCAACGCCATCGCCAACTTCTTCTCCCGAGGCAATCTTCTCGCGCTGCGCGAGCTCTCCTTTCGCGCCGCCGCCGAGCGGCTCGATGAGGAGCTCGCCACCTACATGCGGGCGCACGCGATCGCCGGGCCCTGGCCCACGCGCGGCAGCCTCATCGTGTGTGTCGATGCGACGCACGCGAGCGAAGGGCTCGTGCGCACGGCCAAGCGACTCGCGGACCAGCGCCACATCCGCTGGACCGCGCTCTACGTGCAAACGATCGCACAGAGCGCGACGCAGACGCAGCGCGCGCAGCTCGAAGCCAACCTCGCGCTCGCCGAGCAGCTCGGGGGCGAGACCGCGACGGTCTCGGGCATGCGCGTCGGAACCGAAGTGCTCGAGTACGCTCGTCAGCACAATGCCGCCCAGGTGCTCGTCGGCCGCCCGCACGGGCCGCGCTGGCGCAGACTGCTGCGCGGCAGCCTCGCCGACTGGCTCGTCGAGCACGCCACCGGCTTCGAAGTCACGGTGGCGGGCGAGAAGGAGAAGGAGTCCGCCGCCGCCTCGCGCATCCCGCCGCGGCCGCCCTGGAGCGACAACCTCCCGAATCTGCGCGACCTCGCCTGGGCGGTGGTGCTCGCGGCCATCGCCGCCGGGCTCGCGTGGGGACTCGAGAGATGGCTCAATCTCTACAACCTCGCGCTGATCTTCCTGCTCGCCGTCACCTTCGCCGGCGGCGTCTTCGGGCTTGCGACCGCGCTCCTCACGAGCGTCGTGAGCTTCGTTCTGTACCGCTTTCTGTTCACCGAGCCGCGCTTTGCGCTGGTCGGGGTACGGCCCGAGGATGCGAGTACGCTCATCACGTTTCTCGCCGTGTCGATCGTCGTCGGCCAGCTCGCCGCGCGACTGCGCCAGCAGGCGGGCGAGGCGCGGCGCAACACCGCACGAGTCGAGGTGCTCTTCCAGTTCTCGCGGCGCATCGCCACCGCCGTCGATGAGCGCGATCTGATCAACGCCGCGCAGAGCGGGCTGCGAGAGCTCTTCGGCGCCCGCGCTCTGGTGCTGCGCGCGCTGCCGGGCGGCAAGGTCCTGGTGCCGCGCGAGCTCGAGCGCGCGGATGACTTCCGCGACGTGGACCACGCGGCGGCCGAATGGGCCCTCACGCATCGTCAGCCGGCCGGATCGGGTACGGCCACCCTGCCGGCCGCGGGCTGGCACTTCGTTCCGGTCGACACCGGGGGCCAGGCGCTCGCGGTGGTGGCGGTGGAAACCGCCACCACATCGAAGCGCCTGCGCTCCGAGGAGCGGCGCTTGCTCTTCGCGCTGCAGGCGCAGCTCGCGACCGCCTTCGAGCGCTTTCGCCTTCAGCGCGTGTTCAGTGAGGCGCGCGTGAGTCGGGCCGCCGAGAGCCTGCGCTCGGCCCTGCTCGCCTCCGTCTCGCACGACCTGCGCGCCCCGCTCGTGTCCATCCTGTCGAGCTTGAACGGCCTCAGAGACCCGCAAGCCAAGCTCGGCGTTCGCGAGCGTGCGAGCCTCATCGAGACCGCGCGCCTCGAGGCGGAGCGGCTGAACCGCTTCCTGCAGGACCTGATCGACATGACGCGCCTCTCCTACGGAGCGCTCGCCCCGCAGCTCACCCCCGTCGATCTGCGCGGCTCGGTCGAGGCGGCCCTGCAGCCGCTCGCCCCGATGCTGCGCTCGCGCGAGGTGGAGCTGCGCATCCCGGAGGATCTGCCGCCCGTGCGCGCCAACGCGGTGCTGCTCGAACGGGTGCTCGTCAATCTGCTGGATAACGCGGCGAAGTATTCCCCGGCCGAGTCCTCCATCCGCATCGAGGCGGCTCGCATCGATGATCGCGTGCGGCTCAGCATCGCCGATCGTGGCCCGGGCATCCCGGCGGAGGATCGCGTGCGGGTTTTCGACCTTTCCTATACCACGCAGCTGGAAAATCCGGGCGCCGGAGTGGGCCTGCCGATCTGCAAGGGCTTCATCGAGGCGATGGGAGGCGAGATCGCCGCCGACGGCCGCCCCGATGGCATGGGGACCGTCATCGCCGTCACACTGCCCGCAGACGGCGCAGAGGAGCCTCCCCCCGAGGCCGCGCGCTGAACTCTCACCTCCTCGAGTGCGCTCGGCTCAGCCGGTCGAGCGCCAGATTCAACTCGAGCACGTTCACGCGCGGATCACCGAACAGCCCGAGAAAGCCACCCCGGGCATGTGCGGCAATGAGGGCGCGCACCGTCTGCTCATCGAGTCCACGGGCGCGCGCGACCCGCGCGCCCTGGTAATAAGCCGCCGCCAGACTCTCCTCGGGGTCGAGTCCGCTGCCGGAGGCCTCGACCAGATCGACCGGCACGGGCGCCTTGTTCGTCGGATCGGCGGCGCGCAGTGCATCGACTCGCTGCTTGACTGCATCCGTTAGGGCCGGATTGAGTGGACCCAAGTTCGAGCCGTTCGATCCGAGGCCGTTGTAGGGCTGCGGGCTCGTCGCCGAGGGCCGGCTCCAGAAATATTTCGGGTCGCTGAAGGCCTGCCCGATGAGTTGCGAGCCCACGACCTTGCCGTCGCGGACGATGAGGCTGCCAGCCGCCTGGTGTGGGAAGAGCCCCTGCGCGATCCCGGTCACGACGAGGGGATACGCGATGCCCGTGATCGCTGTCAGGACGAGGAACAGAACGATGGTGGGGCGGATGAGCGAGGTCACGGCGGCCAACCTTTCAGGTGAGGTGCACGAGCGCGAGGCCCATGTCGATCAGCTTGATGCCGAGGAATGGCACGATGATTCCACCGAGCCCGTAGATCGCGAGGTTGCGCCGCAGGAGCACCGCGGCCCCGAGCGGTCGATAGCGCACGCCCTTCAGCGCGAGCGGGATGAGGATCACGATGATGAGCGCGTTGAAGATGACCGCCGAGAGGATCGCGGAGAACGGGCTCGCAAGGTGCATCACGTTGAGCGCGTTCAACTGCGGGTAGGTGGTCGCGAACGCCGCCGGAATGATCGCGAAGTACTTGGCCACGTCGTTTGCGATGCTGAAGGTCGTGAGCGCTCCGCGCGTCATCAGCATCTGCTTGCCGGTCTCGACCACCTCGATGAGCTTGGTGGGATTGGAGTCGAGATCGACCATGTTGCCGGCTTCCTTGGCCGCCTGGGTTCCGGTGTTCATGGCGACGGCGACATCGGCCTGGGCGAGCGCCGGGGCATCGTTGGTACCGTCCCCCGTCATGGCGACGAGGCGTCCCTGGCCCTGATGCTCGCGAATGAGCTTCAGCTTCGCCTCCGGGGTCGCCTCGGCGAGGAAGTCGTCCACACCGGCCTCGGCAGCGATCGCGGCAGCGGTGAGCCGGTTGTCGCCGGTGATCATGACGGTCTTGATGCCCATCCGGCGCAGCTCCGTGAAGCGCTCCTTGATGCCGCCCTTGACGATGTCCTTGAGCTCGATGATCCCGAGGACCCGCGCCCCGTCACTCACGAGGAGCGGCGTGCTGCCGCGGCGGGCAATCTCCTCCACGCTCGTTTGAACGGCGCGCGGGACGGTCTGCCCGAGCGCCTCGACGTGCTTCTTCACGGCATCGGGAGCGCCCTTGCGGATCTGCCGCTCCCCGATATCGACCCCGCTCATGCGGATGTGCGCCGAGAAAGGCACGAACGTCGCCGCGAGCGCGTGCAGATCGCGCTCGCGAAGATTGAAGCGTTGCTTCGCGAGCACCATGATGCTGCGGCCCTCGGGCGTCTCGTCCGCGAGTGAGGCGAGCTGCGCCGCGTCCGCGAGCTCCTCCTCGGTGACCCCGGGGGCGGGAATGAACGCCGAGGCCTGCCGGTTGCCGAGCGTGATCGTGCCGGTCTTGTCGAGCAGCAGCACGTCCACATCGCCCGCCGCCTCCACGGCGCGGCCCGACATCGCGATCACGTTCGCCTGCATCATGCGGCTCATGCCGGCGACGCCGATCGCCGACAAGAGTCCGCCGATCGTCGTGGGAATGAGGCACACGAGCAGCGCAATCAGCGCGGTGATCGTGACGGGCGTGCCGAGCTTGGTGACGGCCACACTGTAAATCGAGTACGGCAGGAGCGTCGCCGTCGCGAACAGGAAGACGAGCGTGAGCGCGACGAGAAGGATGGTGAGCGCGATCTCGTTGGGGGTCTTCTGGCGCTTCGCGCTCTCGACCATCGCGATCATCCGATCGATGAAGGTCTCGCCCGGATTGGCGGTGACCTTCACGACGATCCAGTCGGACAGCACACGCGTGCCGCCGGTAACCGCCGAGAAATCCCCGCCGGACTCGCGGATGACCGGGGCGGACTCCCCGGTGATCGCGCTTTCATCGACCGAAGCGGCCCCCTCGATGACCTCGCCGTCGGCCGCGATGTAGTCACCCGCCTCCACGAAAATAAAATCCCCGCGGCGCAGCGCATCGGCTCGCACCCGCTCCTGCGCGCTGCGCTTGCGGGCATCCGCCAGGCGCTTCGCGATGACCGTCTGTTTCAGGCCGCGCAGGGAGGCGGCCTGGGCCTTGCTGCGCCCCTCCGCGAGCGCTTCGGCGAAATTGGCGAACAGCACCGTGAACCAGAGCCAGATCGCGATATTGAAGATGAACCACGGCGGCGCCTCACCGTGTCCCGCGAGGGCCTGGATCCAAAGCGCCGTCGTGAGGATGCTGCCGATGTAGACGACGAACATGACCGGATTGCGCCACTGCACCCGCGGATCGAGCTTGCGGCATGCATCGAGGACCGCCGGCAACATGAGCGAACGGTCGAACATCGACAGTTTGTGCCGTGCCGAGCGGTGCGTGGCGTGCGAGGCCGGCGGCGGGGCGACGGCAGGGTTCGGGTTCGGAGCGATCGCAGCCATCGGTCATGCACTCCAGAGCATCAGGTGCTCGACGACGGGACCCAGCGCGAGCGCCGGCACGAAGGTGAGCGCCCCGACGAGCAGCACGGTCCCGATGAGCAGTACCACGAAAGTCGGCCCGTAGGTGAGCATCGTGCCGGAGGTAACCGGCACGCGCTTCTTGGATGCGAGCGCGCCGGCGATCGCGAGCACGGCGATGATCGGCCAGTAGCGCCCGAACCACATGACGAGACCGAGGGCACTGTTGTAGAAGACCGTGTTCGCGTTGATGCCGCCGAAGGCGCTGCCGTTGTTGTTCGCGGCCGATGTGAACGCGTAGAGGATCTCGGAGAAGCCGTGAGCGCCGGGGTTCGACGCGCCGGCCTGGCCCGCCAGGGTGCTCACTCCAACCGCAGCGCCGAACAGCACGATGAACGGCATCACGAGGATCGCAACCGAGCTCATTTTCATCTCGAACGCCTCGATCTTCTTACCCAGATACTCAGGCGTGCGACCGATCATGAGCCCGGCGATGAAGACACCGATGACCGCGAAGATGAGCATGGAGTACAGACCCGTCCCGACGCCACCGAAGACGACCTCCCCCATCATCATGTTGAAGAGCGGCACCATGCCGCCGAGCGGCATGAAGGAATCGTGCATGGAATTCACCGCGCCGCAGGAGGTGCCGGTCGTCGCGGTCGCAAAGAGCGCCGAGGCTCCAATCCCGAAGCGCGCCTCCTTCCCCTCCATGTTGCCGCCCGGCTGCAGCACGGTCGCCGACTGCTCGACCCCGAGCTTCGCAATCCGGGGATTTCCCGCCTGCTCGCTCGTCACTGCGATCGACAGCATTCCGAGAAACAACACGAGCATCGCCGCGAGGATCGCCCACCCCTGGCGCGTATCGCCCACCATGCGCCCGAAGGTGTAGGTGAGCGCCGCGGGAATCAGGAGAATCGCGAGCATCTCGAGGAAATTCGAGACGGGCGTGGGGTTCTCGTACGGGTGTGCGGAGTTCGCATTGAGGAATCCACCGCCGTTCGTGCCCAGCTCCTTGATCGACTCTTGCGAGGCCATCGGCCCCATGGGCAGCGTCTCGGTCTGGGTCGTCACGTTCTCCATGACGGGATTGCCCGCCTTGTCCTTGACGGGGTTGCCGGCCGCATCGACCTTCGGCTGCTGATAGGTGAGTTGCTCGAGCGTCGTCACGTCCTTGTAGGCGCTGAAATTCTGCACGACGCCCTGCGAGGCGAGCGCCAGCGCGAACACGACCGCGAGCGGCAGCAGCACGTAGAGCGTCGCGCGCGTGAGATCCACGAAGAAATTGCCGATCGAGGAGGCGTTGTGACGCACGAAACCGCGCACGAGCACGATCGCGACCACGATGCCGGTCGCCGCCGAGAGAAAATTCTGCACGGCGAGCCCGCACATCTGCGTGGCGTAGCTCATCGTCGTCTCGCCGGAGTAGGCCTGCCAGTTGGTATTGGTGATGAAGCTCACCGCGGTGTTGAACGAGGAGTCCGGCGAGACGTTCGCGAACTTCTGCGGGTTGAGCGGCAGCCACAGCTGCAGGCGCTGCAGCGCGTACACCATGAGCGCGCCCAGCGCATTGAACAGGACGAGCGCGATCGCGTATTTCTTCCAGCCCATCGATTCGGACGGATCGATGCCCGAGAGCCGATAAACGAGCCGCTCGAGCGGCGCACACACGCGCAGCGGCCAGATCGGCTTACCCTCCATGACGTTCGCCATGTAGAGGCCGAGCGGCTTCACACACAGCAGCACCACCGTCAGGAAGACGATGATCAATGCGAGAGAACCGGAGGTCATCAGAATTTCTCCGCTTTGATCATCGCGTAGAGAAGGTAAACGAACAGGCCGAGGGCGAGCACGCCGCTCACGATGTAAGCGATGCTCATTCGTGCCCCCCGAGGCGTGAGAGCGCCGCCGTGAGCCAGTGAGTGACGGCGTAGAGCGCGACGATCGCAAGCACGAAGACCACGTCCATGGAGACACCCCGGGGTGCATGACGACCCGGTTACGTTAGCGCGCGTGGTGTGAGCGAATCGTGAGGATTACTTAGTGCGTATGGCGCGGACGCGACCCCGCGGGCCGGAGCGTCAGTCGTGGCCTGCCCCGATGGTGCGCAGCCCCAAAGCGAACGCGAGCACCTCCCGAGCGAGGCGCTCCTTGTCGGCAAGGCTGCGCATGAGCGTTGGCGCGACGCACACCGGGACGTCGAACTCGTCCGCGAGCCCCGCATCGGCCTCATCCAGCACGAACCCGTCGATGAGAGGGGCGTAGTGCCGGGCCACCGTAAGCGGGGAAACCTCGAGCCCGAGCTCCCGCATGATCTTCGCGGTCGGGCCCTTGACGGCCTCACCCGCGATGAGCGGCGAGACCGCGATCACCGGAACCTTGCGGGCTGCGAGCCCGGCGCGCCAACCCGGGATTGCGAGGATCGGGTCGATGCTCAGGTACGGGTTCGAAGGGCAGATGACGGCGGCCGCGAAGCCGCTGCCTCGCAGCCCCTCGAGCGCCCGCGTCGCCGCCCTCGCCTGCTCGGCGCCCTGGTAACGGATGCCCCGCACCGCCGGCTCACAGCGGCGGCGCACGAAGTAGTGCTGAAAGCCGAGGGTTCCCTCCTCGGTCTCGAGGACGGTGCGCACGCGATCATCCGACATCGGAACGATGTGCGTCGCAACGCCGAGGCGGCCTGCAAGGTAGGCGGCGATCGATGCCGGCGACTCGCCGGCCGCCAGGCGGCGGCTGCGCTCGATGTGCAGCGCGAGATCCTTGTCTCCGAGCCGAAACCAGACCTCTCCCCCGAGCCGATCCAGTTCGCCCATGAAATTCCAGCTCTCCTCGGCTCGTCCCCACCCGAGCTCGGGACTCGCAAGTCCCGCGAGCGTATACAGGGTCGTGTCGAGGTCCGGGGAGATCGCGAGGCCGAGGTGCTCGAAATCGTCGCCCGTATTGACCACGACGGTGAGTCCACCCGGCGCGAGGATGCCCTGCAGTCCGAGGGCGAGCTTCGCCCCGCCAATACCGCCCGAAAGCGCGAGAACGGACCGAGGCCTCATGAGGATCCCCAGCTCCACGCAAGACCCGCGAGGATGATGTCGCGGTCCTGATCATCGTGCGTGACGGCGCGGTGCCAGATGATGCGCGCCATGAGAGAGTGGGTGAGCTGCCAGCCCCCCGTCATGGACACCATGCCCGCGAGCCGCGACGCGTGCAGGCCATCGAAGCCGCTATAGGGCTGAAGCGCATAGTACGGCCCCGTGCCGAGCCCGACCGAGAACCGGCCGCCGAGCCGCTGCACGACCCAGATCTCCCCGAGAACGCTGTTGTGGCGTCCGTCCAGACCGTCGTCTTCGTTCAACCAGCCGGCCGAGAGCTCGATGTGATTCGTCATCGCCCGGCGATACTCGACGCCGAAGGTGAGCGAGGCATCGTTGTCGTAGCTCGTGTAGTAGTTGTTGTCGGAGGTCTGCCCGGCGAACACGCCGAGCTGATTGATCCCGGAGACCTCCTCGCTGCCGGATCCGCCGGAGGCGCCGCCCTGCTCGAACAGACCCTCGAACCGGTAGCCGGCCCCGATGAGGATCAGTCGCGTGTCCACATTGCCCGGCGCATGAACTTCGCTCAGGTTCAGACGAGCGAACCAGTTTTCGGTTGCGTCAAACGTGAGCGAGCCGGTATAGATCTCCCCGATCCCGTGGTAATTGCGATACCAGGGCGGTCGGGCGATGTACTGAGTATCGAAATAGGCGTAAGGACCCGCGCCGAGCGCGAAGCTGATCCGGTCGCGCCAGCGGGGCGTGACCGCCCACAGCTGTACCGCCCCGCCGTCGCGTTGGTGGTGGAAGAGATGCCCCTCGTTGAGGTACGAGAAGGAGGCGTCGAAGTAAGGCAGGAGGGGCTGGCGGTACTCCATCTGCCACCCGTAAGTGGACTCGCCGCCCCCGTCGGTCTGCCCGACGAGCGCGGCGAGCTCCTGCGCGCCGGCCTGCGAGAACATGGCGCAGCCTACCGCCAGGCACAGTGCGACGGCGCAGCGCCGTGCTCTGAGATTGCTCGCTGTCACGCCGAGAGACTGCCGTGCATCGTCGGCACTGTATCAAAGCTCGGGCTGAATCTCAGCTGACGAGAGTGACGCTGCCTCCCGTTTGATGCGCGATCAGATCGGCGAGCAGCTCCTCGGAGAGCGCGACGCGGCCCTTCATGGCGTCCCAGCGCACGCGCACGGCTGCGGCCTGTTGCAACGTGAGCCCACTGATCGTATAGCAGGTCACGCAGCGGCCGTCGCTCGTCACCCAGTAGTCGCGCTGCGCCTGCGGGTCCCATGCGCGGGCGAAGAACTCCGCCACCAGGCGCGGCCTGACCTCCTGCGCTTCGGGCAGATGCTCGAGCAGCCGGTCGAGCGCGGGGCCGTCGGACAGCTGTGCTTCGGCGCGCTGCACCCTCGCCTCATGCTCGCGCGCGCGACGCTTCCAGAGATTCGCCATCCGCTATTGCCTGCTCCTCGAGGCTGCTATTTCCAGCACTGGTTTGATGGCAATGCCGTGCTCCATGTCGCGAAATGCATCAGCGATGCGCTCGAAGGGATAGAAGCGCAGCAGCCGGTCGAAGGGCAGCCGTCCCTGGCGGTAGTACTCGAGAAGCATGGGGATCGTGAGCTGCGGGGCGGCGTCGCCCCCGAGAATGCCCTGGAGCCTGCGTCCTCCGGCGAGCATCGGGAACATCGCCGGGGCCCATTCGCCCCGGGGAGCCGTGACGAAGCCCGCCGTTCCGCGCATCGCGAGGCACTCCAGTGCCTGCGTGAAGACCTCCGGCGCGAGCGTCGTGTTGAAGCTGAAATTCACGCCCTGTCCGGTGAGCTCGCGCACTCGGTGAGCCGCCTCGCCCTCGCGAGCATCGATCGCATCCGTCGCGCCGAGCTCGCGCGCGAGCGCCAGACGCTCGGGCACCCGGTCGATCGCGATGATGCGGGCCGCCCCGACGAGCCGCGCAGCCATGACGGCCGAGAGCCCGACGCCTCCGGTGCCGAAGATGGCGATCGTGTCGCCGGCGCGCACCCGCAGGGCGTTGAGGACGGAGCCGGCTCCCGTGATGACGCCGCAGCCGAGCGGCCCGAGGATCCTGAGCGGCAAGTCCCTGGGCACCTTCACGGCGCTGCGCTCGGCCGCGATCGAGTACTCGGCGAACGACGACTGTCCGAAGAAGTGCCCGTAGAGCCGTTCGCCGTCGAGCTCGAGGGCGCTGGTGCCGTCCATCCGCAGTCCGCCGAAATTGCGCGGCAGCATCTCGTAGCAGTAGCTCGGAAGGTTCCGCTGACAGCTTGGGCAGTGCCCGCAGGAGCAGCCGCTCAGCACGACGTGATCGCCGGGCGCAAGACCGGTCACGCCGGCACCGACCTCCTCGACCACCCCCGCTCCCTCGTGCCCGAGCACCACCGGTTTGGGAGTTCCCGCTCCGCGGCCCGCATGCGCTCCGAGGTCGGTGTGGCAGATGCCGCTCGCAACGATCCGAACCAGAATCTCCCCGGCCTTTGGTGGACCGAGCTCGACGCTCGCGAGCTCCGGATACGGAGCTCCGCTTCGCGACACGGCTGCCTGCATTCTCACGCGTTCTCTCCCTTGGGTCAGGTCAGACTCTCAGCCCTCCGGGCGCTTGATCGCGGGCTCTCCGGAGGGCACGACGGGCAATTTCGGCTCTTTCTCGAGTGCATCGCGTACCGCATGCAACATCTTCTGGTCGATCGTGACCGCCCGATCGGCTTGCACCGGATAGCGTACCCCGAACTCGAGTCCCTTCTCCGTGAATGCCACGCGCACCTCGGGCCCGGGCATCGAGGTGTCGAAATCGACCAGACGCTGGACGGCCGCGTGCTGCGCCTCGATCGCGCCCCGATAGTGCTCATATACCGCGTCCGCAGTCGCCTTGAGCCGCTGCTGCACCGCCTGCGCGTCGACGGTCGGGGACAGCGTCAGGCAAACGGTATGCCAGAGAAAGTCGGCGCCCGGGATCTGTTTGAAAAGCGCCTGGGGCTGGAAGAGCACCGAGTTCGACAGCACGACGACCCGGCCCGTCGAGTGCAGATCGGCGCCCCCGAGCTCCTGGATGTAAAGCCGGACGAGCCCGATATCGAGCACCCGTCCGGTGACCCCGGCCAGGGTGATGCGATCACCCACGCGCACCCCGTAGCGTCCGATGAGGAAGAAGTACGCGACCACCGACAGGATGACGTTCTGCAAGGCGACGGCCAGGCCGGCCGTGAGAAAGCCGACATAAGTCGCGAGCGAGCCGAGCTCCGAGACGAGCGTGAACATCAGCACCAGCACGATCGCGATCCCGACGGTCACGCGCCGCAACGTCTGGAACTGACTGCGGCGGCGCGCATCCCGCAGGTAGCGGAAGGTCGCCCGGCGCCAGATCTCCGAGCAGATGAGCACCACGGCGATGAGTACGATCAGCACCCCGAGCCGCCAGGCGAGGTAACGCTCCACCGTCCCGAGCCGCGCATCGAGCGAGCTGCGCCAGGCGCTCAGCGCTCCCCGCGCATCATCCAGCACGAAGTCCTGATCGCCGAGCGGCACGAGCAGCTTTGCGAGTTGCTGAAAGCGGCTCGCCGCCTGCTCGAGCGTGTCGCGGGCGCTCTCGAGCGCGGAGGTGCTCTGGCTGTCGAGCCCCGTCACGTTGGTATTGACGAGACTGCGGGCCTCGGTGATGAGTGGGGTGCGAAGCGTACCGAGCTCCTTGACGAGCGCTCCCGTCTGCGCCGTGGCACCGCTCAGCTGGTGGCTCGCGCTCTCGAGCGAGAACCACTCGCCGATGAGCGGAATGATGCCGGCCGATTGCAGAGGAAGGCTCGAGCTGGCAGGCGCCGCGCTGGTGCTCTTGGCCGCCGCGCTCGCGCCCGCAGCGCCCGATCCGGATCCCTCGGAGCTGGCGCCCGGGGCGACGCTGCCGGAAACCCCGCCCTGGCGGGCCTCCGGCACCGACCGCTCCAGATCCTGGATTTGTCCGAAAAGATCCTGGGGGCCGCGGGCCTGGGCTACGAGGGTCGAGGTCTGAAAGCGCGCGAGCTGCCCGAGCGTGGACTGCACTTCGCGCTCCAGGGCGATGGCCGCATTGATGTCCTTGCGCCGGGCGAGGAGTGCCGTGCGCGCTGACCCGATGGAGCGCGCGAGCTCGGCATCGGTCTGGGCGAGCTGTCCTTTGAGCGCCGTGAGACGATCGTTGAGGCGTGTAACCGCCTGATTGAGGCTCGCCTGCGGTGGTGCGGAACCCGAGGAAGCCGTGGTGCCGGGTGCCGTCGCCGCAACCAGCGCCGCCCCGTTGTATCCGAAACTGAACGCTTCCTTTACCACCGCGAGCGCCGCCTGTTGCAGCTCGTCACGGGCGACCACATCCTGGGCGATTTCCGCAACTCGCTCCATGTCCTGCATCTGGCGGTACCAGTCGACCGTCTGCCTCACGTGCGCGATGACCTGAGCCGCCGTAAGCGGAGGTTTCGCCGCAATCGGACTCGTCCCCGAGGCACTCGATGATGAGCTTGTTGCGGCGTGGACAGCCGGCTTGTCCGCCGCTTGCCGGGCCGCGCCTGCTCCCGTGGCGTAGCACACGGCGGCCCACAAAGCTACGTACGACAGGGTGCGCAGCGCGCGTCGCGACGCCCTCAATGAGCCTCCAGACCGCTAAGTTGACAGGTCAAAGCGTCGCTCCTATTGTTCACAAGCGTTCGCCCATCGTCGCAAAGGGCCGAGAAGGCTTCTACCGGAGAGCCGTCATGTCAGACCGAATCCAGGGCCTACACCACATCACGCTCTGCACGGCCACCGCACAGGCCGACGTGGACTTCTTCGTGAAGGTGCTCGGCATGAACCTCGTGAAGCGAACGCTGCTCTACGATGGCGCCGAGCCTTTCTATCACCTTTATTTCTCCGATGCGCAGGGCTCACCGGGCAATCTCACGACCGTGTTTCCCTGGCGCCGTTCGGGCCGCAAGGCCCGTGCCGGCACCGGCCAGATCGCGCTCATCAGCTACACGGTCCCCTCGGGGTCGCTCGGGTTCTGGAACGAGCATCTGACGAAGAATCACGTCCCGATCCTCAAGCGCTACGAGCGCTTCGGGCAGCCGATTCTGCGGCTTCAGCACCCCGCGTGCACGATCAACTTCGAGCTGGTCGAAGACAATCGCGACACACGCAAGCCCTTCAAATCACCCTACGTTCCCGAGCAGTATGCCATTCGCGGCTTCCACAGCTGGACCGTGAGCCTGCGCGAGCTCGGAGACATGGATTATTTTCTCCAGGAAGGCTGGAACTACCGCCAGGCCGACAAGGACGGTGCCTTCGTACGTTACGAGGTGGACCAAGGCGGTCCCGCACGCACGGTGGACATGCTCATCGAGCCTGAGAAGGCGCCCGGAAACTGGTCGTACGGCGAGGGGATGGTGCATCACTGCGCCTTCAACGTGCCCTCGCTCGAGGTGCAGGACAAGGTGAAGTTCGAGCTCGAACGCCTTGGATTTACTGACTGCTCGGAGCGCAAGCACCGCGGCTACTTCCAGTCCGTGTACGTCCGCAGTCCCTCCGGGGCACTGTTCGAGGCGGCGCACACCATCGGATTCACCGTGGATGAGCCTGCCGACAAGCTCGGGCGCGAGCTCATCGTGTCCCCGCAGTTCAGCTCTCAGAAAGACGAGCTGGTGCGGCGCCTCAACGATCCGTTCGAGGTCTGAGCGGCCTCAATTGACGACTTCGAACACCGCGGCCTCGTAGGGAGCGAGGGAAATCGCGACCCTTCTGCCCGCGAGCAGCGTGCCGGGGGCCCGCACGTTGCTGATCCGCAGGCGCAGGCGCTGCCCTTCGCCCCACTCCCTCGAATCGAGCCTCACCGTCGAGGGCCGATCGGACATATTGAGCGCAACGATCATCGTCTGGGTTGCCGTCCGGCGCCGGTAGGCAAAGACGTGGCGGGCCCTGCCGAGCGGCGCGTAGTCCCCATCGAGCAGCGCGGGGCTCGCGCGCCGAAGCCGCACGGCATTCTCGAAGAACGAGAGGATTGACGAGGGAACCTGCGACTCCGTCGCGACATTGCAGGTCGCCGCGCTCGCGGGCACCGGCAGCCAGGGCATCGCGGCGGTCGTGAATCCGGCATTGCGTCCGGGCGTCCACTGCATCGGCGTGCGTTCGCCGTCGCGGCCCTTGTTCGCCGGCCAGTAGAGCTTTCCGACCGGGTCGTGCAGGTCGGCGCGCCTTTGGGGATCGGTCGTCTGCATGCCGATCTCCTCGCCGTAGTAGAAGAACGGAACTCCGCGCAGCGTGAGCAGCATCAAAGCGCAGAGCTTGGCGATTCGCTCGTTGTTGCGGCCGTCCCCAAGCCGATCGAAAGAGCGCGGATTGTCGTGATTGCTGAGCGCATACGCCGTCAGTCGAGGCGCGACCGCACGCTCGGTGCGCCTGACCACCTTGCGGAATTGCTTCGCATCGAGCTTCGGCCGCCGGAGCAGGTAGAAGTTGAACGGGAGCTGGAAGGCGTCGTCGCGCTCACCGTAGTACTTTCGAAGTTGCTCGATGCCCAGCGGATAGGTCTCCCCGATCAGCAGCCGCTGCGGACCGAATTCCCCGACGACGTTTCGCAAGCGCCGGAACTCCTCAAAGCTCTCCGGCTGATACTCGTTGTACTTGAAATGCTGTTTGTGCTCGGTGGTGCTGCCCGGGCGCAGGTGGAACTCGTAAGGATTCGGGCGCAGTTGCGTGTCCTCGAACAGCGCATCGATCGCATCGACTCGAAACCCATCGACGCCCCGGCGTAACCAGAACCGCATCACCTCGAACATCGCACGCTCGACTTGCGGGTTTCGCCAGTTCAAATCCGGCTCCTGCCGATAGAAGAAGTGGTAGTAGTACTGGCCCGTCGTTCGATCGAAGGTCCAGGCCGTGGGCCCGAACGCCGAGGCCCAGTTGCTCGGCGGGCCGCCCCCGGGCGCGCCGTCGTGCCAGATGTACCAATTGCGCTTCGGGTTGTCGCGGGATGCGCGCGACTCGATGAACCACGGGTGCTGGTCCGAGGTGTGGTTGATGACGAGATCC
>JASHUC010000363.1 GCA_030040235.1 Gammaproteobacteria bacterium
GCGGCGTTCAAGAAGAAGCACGCTGCGCGGATCAAGAAGTAGGGTTGCTCCACTTCAGTACGGCGTATCCACCGAGGCGCTATTATCGCGATACGGCGCGGCTACATCACGCGTCTCGCCGCGGCTACCGCCGCAGATCATTCCAAATTCTGCACCTGCTCGGGCGGAAAGTCTCATCTCCTTGATTCCGCGGGATAATTTCCCGCGGGAATCTTGTTAGCTACACGGCTAGCTACATGCCTCTATGCATGTGGACTGGCCTTCTCGATCAGGCCAGGCAATCGGGTGCCGATCGGCGCCCGCCCTGCGGGTGATATATGGCTCTTGACACCATATAACCTTATATGGTCTTTTACGCCATATGCCCGATGCAACGCTGGTGCTGCACGAGAAGTTCAGCTACAGGTCCGGCATCGTGGAAGCTGGTGGTTTGGGGCGTGCCGGCAAAGGCGATCACAAGCACCTGCGCGAGGCGGAGACGGTTTACACGTTTACCAGCGTGGAAGCTTTGCTGGCGGATTTCTGGCGAGACGTGGAGGGCGCGGAATGAAGAAGATCCTGACCGTGAAGGTGGGCGAGGCGGCCGGCGCTAGCCTGGCGCGCGCGCGGGCGGCGATGGAAGCGTTGGCGTCGGGCAAGAGGGCGGCCGCGTACTTCGGTGTGGGCTTTGCCTCGCTGACGCAAATGCTGGCGGTGTTCACACCCAAGCGCTTGGAGCTGGTGGCCGAACTGCGCGAGCGCGGCCCGATGAGCGTGGCGGCGCTGGCCCGCGTGCTGGAGCGCGATTACAAGAACGTCCACGGAGACGTGGCGGCGCTGTCTGAATGGCTGGCGGTAGAGCGCGATGACGACGGCAACGTGTTCGTGCCGTGGGATGAAATCGACTTCAAGCTGCCGCTGACGCGGCAGGTTGCCTGATCAGCGCGCGATTCATTCCAAATTCTGCACCTGCTCGCGCATCTGCTCGATGAGCACCTTCATGTCCACCGCGGCTCGCGTCGTCTCGAGATCCTGTGATTTGGACGACAGCGTGTTCGCCTCGCGATTGAGCTCCTGCATCAGAAAATCGAGGCGGCGCCCGGCCGGCTCGTTTCCCTTCACGACGCGGCGGATCTCCTCGATGTGCGCGACCAGCCGGTCGAGCTCCTCGTCCACGTCGAGCCTCTGCAGCAGCAGCGCGAGCTCCTGCTCGAGCCGGTCCTGATCGACGTTCGCTTTGAGCTCGGCGAGGCGCTCATCGAGCCGCGTGCGCACGCGCGAGTGCACCCCCGGCAGCCGCCCCTGCACCTGGCTCACGAGGCTGCGCAGCGCCTCGCAGCGCTGCTCGATCAGCTCGCGCAGCCGCTGCCCCTCGCGCGAGCGCGCGGCGATGAGCTCGCTCAGGGTCGAACCGAGCAGCTCACGCGCGGCGCCGAGGAGCTGCTCGGTGCCGCTGTCCACATCGCGCAGTACGCCCGGCCAGCGCAGCACCTCGAGCGGGCTCAGCGCCGGCATGCCCTTCGGGATGTCCGCGGCGATCTCGCGCACCCGTGCGAGCAGCCGCTCGAGCGCCTCCCGATCGAGCTCGAGGGCGCTCTCGAGCGCCGGGGCGCGCAGCATCACCGCGCAGTCCACCTTGCCGCGCTTGAGCTCGCGAATGAAGCTCTGGCGGAACTCGTGCTCGAGGCTGCGAAGCTCGTCGGGCAGGCGAAAGCCCATCTCGAGAAAGCGGTGATTGACGCTGCGCAGCTCGCAGATGAGGCTGCCCCACGCACCGGAGGCTTCGCGCCGTGCGAAACCGGTCATGCTTGCGATCATGTGGAACGCATCTCTCGAACGCCTCCGGCGAGGGTAGCAGGGTTCACCGGCACCCGGTATGGGTGCGGTATCGGCACGTCTGCGCCTCGCACGGGGTCTCCTTACCGCCCCCGCTCGCGCGGTGCTATAACTCGGCCCGTCCAACCCACGAAGGGGGCACCTGCGCGTGCAGATCGAATACTCGGACTTCAGCCTGCTCGGTAATCGCGACGACAACCAGGACCGCGTTGCGATTGCCGTCGCCGAGCATGCCGCGCTGCTCGTCGTGGTGGATGGGATGGGCGGACACGCCGAAGGCGGCCGCGCCGCGGAGATCACCCGCCAGGTGCTGCTCGAGACGTTCTGGCATACCCCCCAGCCGCTGTTTGATCCCCTCGGTTTCCTGCATCTCACGCTCGGCCGGGCGCACGAGGAGGTCGTCAAGATCGGCCTGCACTTACCCCTCGAGCAGCGACCCCGTGCGACCTGCGCAGTGTGCCTCGTGCAGCATTCGGAGGCTTGGTGGGCGCACGTCGGCGACAGTCGCGTGTATCACTTGCGCCGCGGCGCGGTGCTCGCGCGCACGCGCGACCACAGCCACGTCGAGCTTCTCTACCGCGAGGGACTGATCACGGCCGAGCAGGCCCAGACCCATCCGATGCGCAACTTCGTCGAGTGCTGCCTCGGGGGAGACCCCATCCTGCCGGACATGTCCTTGAGCCGCAGGCGCCCCCTGCAGGCGGGGGATGTGCTGCTCGTGTGCACCGATGGACTCTGGAGCGGCACACGCGACGAGGACATCGCGGGGCTCGCCTCCGTCCCCGCCTCCCCGCTCAACGAGATGCTGAGCGCGGTGTGCCAGTGCGCGGTCGCCAACAACGGAACGACGAGCGACAACACCACTGCGGCGGCGCTGCGCTGGCGGGGCAGTTGAGCGTGGCGAGGCCGAGCGGCCGGGCCGCCGACGAATTGCGCGCCGTGCGCTTCACACGCGGTTTCGCCAAGCATGCCGAAGGCTCGGCGCTCGTCGAGTTCGGCGACACGCGCGTGCTGTGCACGGCGAGCGTCGAGGAGACGGTCCCGGCATTCCTGCGCGGCAAGGCTCAGGGCTGGGTCACGGCCGAGTACGGCATGCTGCCGAGGTCGACCCATACGCGCTCGGCGCGCGAGGCGGCGCGCGGCAAGCAGAGCGGACGCACGCAGGAGATCCAGCGGCTCATCGGGCGCTCGCTGCGCGCGGTCGTCGATCTGCGGGCGCTCGGGGAGCGCACGGTGACGATCGATTGCGACGTCCTGCAGGCTGACGGAGGCACGCGCACCGCCTCGATCACCGGAGGTTACATCGCGCTCGCGGAGGCCTGCGAGGCGCTCGCACGGCGCGGTGCGGCGCGCGTCAATCCGATCCACGGCCAGGTTGCGGCGGTTTCCGTCGGGATCGTCGCCGGCTCGGCGGTGCTCGACCTCGATTACGCCGAGGACTCGGAAGCCGAGACGGACATGAACGTCGTGATGTTGAACGGTGGGGGTTTCGTCGAGCTTCAGGGGACGGCCGAAGGCCACGCCTTTCGCCGCCACGAGCTCGACGCGCTGCTCGATCTCGCCGCGCAGGGGCTCGGACAGCTGTTCGGGTTACAGGCGCAGGCGCTCTATCGGCCCGCTTGAGCGGTTCGGGGCCGCAGCGT
>JASHUC010000364.1 GCA_030040235.1 Gammaproteobacteria bacterium
TTCGGCTTGAGCATCGGGACGCGCCGCCTATAATACCGCGCTCCTTCGCCCGCACCCCCAAACGTGCGCTCCCTTCGTCTAGAGGCCTAGGACATAGCCCTCTCAAGGCTGTAACACGGGTTCGAATCCCGTAGGGAGCGCCAATAACATCAAGTACTTATCTACCACATCGCGTCGCAGCAAACACATCCGGGTAAGTTCCGGGTAGGTTGGAGCGAGCAAGCGCCTGAAGTGCTATCGGCGCGTGGGCTTTCGCCCGACCGTGCCATGCCCCGCCGTTATGGACGCCAGTCGCTTACGGGCGCGCTCGATGAGCGCTTCTGCCAGGGGTGCAATCGCGCGCTCCGGCAGTCCGTCCGTAAGGGCCTGAGCACGTGCAGCAGAGATCTCGTCGGGCAGCGCTTTGGCCATTTCAAGGAGCATGCCGATGACATGCTCCTCGTCGAGTGCGCAAGCGCGAGCCAGCTTCCGCCAATCGGCCGCGCTCACTCGAGCGAACTCGTAATGATCACCAATCTTCATTGAGAGCCGCTGCGCGACCAGATCCGGATAGGGAAGTTGGCTGGACAGATCGTAAAGTGGGGCGAGCCGGATCTCATCGCCCGCGTCGATGAGAAGCGAATAGTTCTTCGCGTGGGCATCGGTCCCCCCAATGAGCCAGTTGAACATGTTCGCCTTCAGGAACCGTTCAACGTCAACCTTGGGGTTGGCACTCACCCGTCGAATGAGAGTGACGATCTGCGTGATGCCAGGGCCGCCATCTTCCTGGTACTTGCTTGTTGGCATCAAGCTCATCGCTTGACAGACGTCCTCTTGATGAATCCGCCTCGGCAGGAGAGATCCTGACAAGGGCGGTAGTCTGTCGAAGCGCTCGACCACAATGTACGGTTGGTCCAGTGCGAGCACGAAGGACTTGGCGGCGGGCATTCCCAGCCGTGCTGCGATGTCCTGACACAGGTGCTCGTTCTCGACGAGGCCGTCAAAGCCTGGGATGCAGGGCTTGATGATATGCGTCGTGGGTGTGCGCCCGCCTGGGACACCCCATCGATTCGTCCGTCGGTCCCAGTAATAGGCCGTCTTGGCCTGTGCACCGGGGAGGCTCATCTTGCCGATGTCCCCAGGTCGCCGTACGGCCGAGAAATCGTCGCGCAGCTGGTTTAGCCGTTCGCGGAGCTCGTCGATGCTCATCCAGTCAATCGTGAGCTTTCGTTGTGATTGAATCTCCGCGCGCTGCTCCGGGGTAACGAATTGGGCGGCTCCCGGAACATCAGCGCCAACATGCGAGAGCAGTTTGAAAGGGTTGCCCGGCGAGACATGGTACTGCTGCCCCCAGCGTTGCAGCACGTTGGGATTCTCGGGCAACAGGTTCCAGAGATAGGGCCACACGGATTTCTGGGGATAGGTGATCTCGGCAAGCGGCATGCTGACCGAGAGGGAATAGCCTCGCGGCGAATCGCGCCAGGCCCTCTCGTAATTCAGGGAGAGACGACCGGACTTCTCGGCGAGAATGCGCCCTGCGAGCTCCCCTTCGATGAGGACGAGGAGCTCGCTCACTTGCGCTCGGTCCGCTGCAGTTGACGGAAAACTTCATCAAGCCTTGATGGCTCAGAGACGGGGTCATCTTTACTGGACGGCTTCTCCTCGCCTAGGAATGCCCGGAGCTTGAGAGCGTCCAGAACCTTCAGGACCAAACCCAGCTCGGCCTTGGGGTTGCCAGATTCCAGGTGAATGACCCACTTTCTCCCGACGCCAAGTTGCGCGGCGAGTGCGCTTTGGGAGAGGCCTTGCTCCTGCCGCTTCAGGCGGACGGCTCTTCCGAGCTGTTCCGTGTTTCGTAAGTTTGTGTCCTTCATGAGGGACATCATACCTTGTATCCCCGACAAGGTACATGTTCCTTTTAAAGGACATAATGTGGATATCCCTTATAGAGGACAACAGATCGACTGAGAAACAGGCCAGAGCGTGCAACTGAATAAGCTACCAACTGTACGACAGAATAAGCTATGCACAAGGTGGTCCTCGCCGCCGCCGTGAGCTAACGCATGCCTTCGCGACTCGCGATCACGATTGGGAAGCTCCGTGAGTTTCGCCGCAATGCGTCCATGACGCGCACGCAGTTCGAGGAGATGAAGCTCGTCAAGTTTCGCGGCCTCGCACGGTACGCCGCGGAGAAGTCGCCCTACTATTCCCAGGTCGTGGCAGAGCACCGGATCGACCTCGAGCGCTGCACACCGCGCGACTTCCCGCCACTCACAAAGGCGGCGCTGATGGCGAACTTCGACCGCATCGCCACCGACCGGCGCATCACCAAACGAGGCATTGCGGAGTTTCTCACCCGATCGCGCGACCCAAACGATCGGTTCCTCGACAAGTTTCGCGTCCTGCACACTTCGGGAACCTCCGGCGAGGTCGGCTATTTCGTCTACTCGCCGGAGGATTGGGCGCGCGGCACCGCCCTTGCCATGCGTTCTCGAGGCAATCGCCCACGAGCACGCAGGGCGCGACGGCTGCGTCGATTGCGCCTCGCGTACTACGGCGCCGTTGGCGGACATTTCGCAGGCGTCACCATGGTGAGCGGCGCCACCCGTGGCCTCGCAAGACTCCTCGTCAAGGCGCGACTCTACGAGGTCAACAGCCCCCTGCCGGAGACCGTCGCTGCGCTCAATCGCTTTCAGCCTGACATCCTCGCGGGCTACACCGGGGCGCTCACGCTGCTCGCCGAAAAGCAGCGTGCGGGGATCTTGCGCATCGCGCCAGTCTCGGTCGGCACGGCCGGAGAGAGTATGAGCGCGACCGACAAGCAGATTCTCGAGGAAGCCTTCGGCTGCCCCGCAAACAATGGGTACGGGAGCAGCGAGCACCTGATGATGGGGGTCGCGCTGCCCGGAGGCGCCTCGATGCTGCTGCTCGACGATGATCTCATCTACGAGCCCCGCGAAGATCACACGCTCGTCACGAACCTCTTCAACTACACGCTGCCGCTCATTCGCTACCGCATGGCCGATATTTTGCGACCGGTTGCGAGGCCAACTGATCACAGCTCACCCTATCTCGAGATCGAGAGCCTGGTCGGGCGCAGCGAAATGATGCCGCGATTCGTAAACGAGGATGGTCAGGATGACTTCCTGAGTCCGCACACCATCAACGAGATCTTCGTCCGGGGTGTCTCGCGCTTTCAGATGCGCCTCGTGGATGAGACCGCTTTTCGCTTCGCGGTCTGCCTTGATGCCACCCTTGCGGAAGCCGGGCGTGGGGAGGTGGTGCGCGCTGTCGAGGCGCGCCTCGCCGAGATCCTGCAGCAGAAGAGAATGCGGAATGTGCGCTTCACGGTAGAGGTCGTCGATGACATTCCTTTGAATCCGCAGAGCCGCAAGTTTCGCTTGATCGTCAAGGAGGCGTCACGCTAGAGCTAGAGGCCGTGCGGACCTCGTGTCCCTCGTGGACGCGGGGGTGCGATCGCGTTACGGCTCGTTGGTACCTGACTTTCAGCCGACACGCTCGCTCAAGGAACGCGCGTGCTGCGCCGCGAGGCTCAGGTAGCCCATGCCCGTACGCACCCAGTGTCCAAGATCGGCACGAGGTGCGCGCTGCAGCGTCTCCGCCACGCGCCGTGGCGTGCCGAGATCGCTCCAACCGCAGTGCGGGACGGGAAGCACCCGCAGCTTCGCCTCCTGGCCCGGCAGGATATCGCGTGAGAAATCGACGGCCGGAAGCCTTCCGTAGAGTTCGGCGACAGCGCGCCCGTCGTCCGCCGACTGAAAGCCGCGCTGAACGGCGATTCGCATCGCCTCGACGATGTCCGGGATCCGCTCTCGGAACAGAGTGAGCAGAGCCTGCCCCGAGGCGGCCACGATGAAGGCATTCCAGAGCGCACCCCCGCGAACCAGTTGGCGTGCCTGAGCAACCGGCGGCTTCTCGACGAAACGCTCGACCAGGAACGCTCCCCGGCCATCCGCGGGGCCCGGAACGATGTATCCGAGCTCCGCATCCGGCTCCTCGGGCTCGAACCCAAGAAGCATCGTATCGTTGAAGCGCGACCGCAGCTGCTCGGCGACATCGCGGAGCGAGGCGGCGAGGATTGCTTCATCGCGAACGTGGTGATCGGATGGCAGCAGAACGATCTGGGCCGCGGGGTCACGGATCAGGGTGTGCAGAAGTGGCAGGAGGATGCCGATGGCCGTGCCGCGATTCTCCGGCTGTGAGATGAGGTTCGCGGCTGAGAGCGACGAGAGCTGCGGCTCCCAGTACCGACGGTGCTGCTCGGCGACTACCGCACAGGTGCGAGCATCGCTCGCGACGCCTCGCGCCCGCCGCAGCGCTTCATGGAGCAGCGAGGGTCCCTCGTACAGTGAGCAGAACTGTTTGGGTATGGCCGCGCCCGATGGGACGGTGGTCAGACTTCGCAACCGGCTCCCCTCGCCCGCCGCCAGAACCAGCGCCCAGGTATCGTCTGCGTCGTCTTGCATCCTCGGCTCTCCGCGATGGTGAGCTCGGGGCCACCGCGAACGGAGCGAGGCCTCGATCCCAATTGCGCGGAAGCTTCGCAGTTCGCGAACTGTGCGAGCCATTCGGAAAAGTACATATTCGACGGAGGACACGCGGACTCCGACGATGGTCGCCGCCTACGTCTATCTACGCATGCGAAGGGCATGCCATCGGTGCGAATCTAGCTTCAGACGTGTGAGCGTGATTGGACGGCCCATGTTCAGGAGCGGATCGGTACGCCCAGGGCGCGGAGCGAGCTTCGTGGTGATTTTGTGCGGAGCATCGTTCGCCACGTGGGGCGCGGCACAGGTGGGAGAGGTACTTGCCCAGCCGGCAGGGATGGTGATGATGCAGCCCGGGGTACCGTCCGAGTCCCGGAGTGGTTTCATCTATGATTCGGACTACCCGTTCATCGGCTACTCGGGAACGCCCGAACACAATGATATCGCCCACCTTGCAGCGCGAGTCGCACACGCCAACGTCAAGCTGACCTACAGCGAGCCGCGCGGCTATCTGGACTCGCTCCTTGCGGCTCTGCACATCGACCCCGCTTCGCAGGTGCTCGTGTTCTCAAAGACCAGCCTCCAGGTCGATGCGATCGGCCCGCAGACACCACGGGCGATCTACTTCAACGACGACACCTACGTCGCCTGGATCTCGGGCTCGAAGCTCCTCGAGATCAGCGCGATGGACAGCATGATGGGCACGGTCTTCTACACCGTCATGGATCGGCCTAGTGAGCCCGCCAACTTCGAGCGAGAGACTACGCGTTGCCTGGCCTGTCACGACACCTTCTCGCTCGCCGGTGGTGGTGTGCCGAACTTCCTGCTCCTCTCGGCCTACACGCGTAGGCAGAAGGAGATCGTCACCAACGAGGTGGCGAACCAGACGACGGACCAAACGCCGCTCGAGGAGCGCTGGGGCGGGTGGTACGTGACCGGGCAGCTCGGAGGTCTCAAACACCTCGGCAACATCCTGCCTGGCCCGGCTGGGACTGTGCCCGCTTCCTCCGTGCGCTGGACCAGTCGCACCAACCTCGACGATCTTTTCGACACGAAGCCCTATCTCAGCGACAAGAGCGACGTGCTCGCCCTCCTCGCGCTGCAGCACCAGGTCGACATCCATAACCTCATCATCCACGCGAATTACAAGTGCCGGAGGCTGATGGAACAAACCTCTCCCGGGAGCTCGACGAGGAACGTGCGATGGGTGGAGCTGCCGCCAATCGTGCGCCAGCGCTTCGCGGATCTTCTCGAGCCGCTGGTGCGCGGCATGCTGTTCGTGGATGCCGCGAAATTCACGACACCCATCCGCAGCACCTCCGGTTTCGCCCGGTCATTCGAAGCCCGCGGGCCACGCGACCCCAAGGGCCGGTCATTGCGGGACTTCGACCTCGACAAAAGACTGTTCAAGTACCCCCTCAGCTACCTCGTCTATTCCGAAGGATTCGACTTTCTGCCGACCGCAGCACGAGAGTACGTCTATCGTCGGTTCGAGGAGATCCTTACCGGGCGGGATGAGAGTGCCGCCTTCTCAAATCTCTCGCCAAGCGACCGCCACGCGATTCGCGAAATTCTTCGAGCGACGAAGCCAGACTACGTACGAACCATCGCCGAGCTCACTCGGCGGGCCGCGCCCGGTAACGCGCGCCCAGCCGCTCCGCCATCGCCGGGAACATCGGTCCGAGCTTTGCGATGAAATCGTAGGCCATCACGAGCGCTGCGATCGCGAACGGCACGTCGCCCACGAACCGCAGCCACTGCCACAGCACGGTGGTGTCGTAGAACTCGAGGCTCCGCGCATACGCGAGACCGTGCTCGTACACGGCGGCGAGCTGCGGCCAGCCGATCGGAAAGAAGTTGAGGGCGATCCAGAGCACGAGCCCGAGATTGTAGAGCCAGAACGCGAGCTTCCCGAGGCGCTCGCCGAACTCGCCCTCGCCTGCTGCATATCGCAGGCAAAAGTAGACGAGCCCGATCGCGAGCAATCCGAACGCGCCGAAGAGCGCGGTATGCGCATGATTGAGCGTCAGGAAAGTGCCGTGCTCGTAGTAATTGACCAGCGGGGCATTGAGCGTGCCGCCCCCGAAGACCCCGGCGCCCACGAAGTTCCAGAATGCAGCTCCCAGGATGTAGAGGTACGCGACCCCGTACTTGAAGCGATGCTGCCGCTCGATGAGGTCGTGATGGTCCATGGCATCGAGAATCAGCAGCACGAGCGGCAGCACCTCGATGAAGGAGAACATGCTGCCGAGCGGCACCCACATGCCGGGGCCCCCAACCCAGTAGAGGTGATGTCCCGTGCCGAGCACCCCGCCGAGAAAGATGAGGATGAGCTCGAGGTACACCGAGCGCTCGGCGAGCCGGCGCGAAACGAGGCCGAGCGCCATCAGGAGGTAGGCACTCGCTGCGGCTGCGAAGAACTCGAAGGATTGCTCGACCCACAGATGCACCACCCACCAGCGCCAGAAATCGGTGATGGTGAAGGACGGATTGATGCCGAGGAGCGGGATCATGCCGAAGACGTAGAGCACTGCGATATTGACCGTGGAGGCCCAGATCAGGTGCTCCAGGCGAATGCGGCCCGTCCAGAACTGGCGTGTGGCGGCCTTCAGGCCCTCCCGTGTCGGCCAGAGCCCCCGCAGCACGAGCACGCACCAGAATAGGAGTCCGAGGAAGAACCCGATCTGCCAGAATCGCCCAAGCTCCAGATACGAAAGGCCCTGGTTGCCGAACCAGAACCAGTCCCGGCCGATATAGCCCATGATGCCGAGATAGTCCCCGACGAGACCGCCGACGACCACGATCACCGTCGCCCAGAAAAGCAGATCGACGAGCGGACCCTGCCCCCGCGCCTCGCCCCGGGCGATGGCGGGTGATAGGAACAGCGCGGCGCCTATCCAGGAGAGTCCGATCCACACGATCGGCGACTGGATATGCACGCTGCGCCAGAAGTTGAACGGCAGCACATTATCGAAGTGCAGGCCGTAGAAGGTCACACGATCGGAGTAGTAGTGGCCGAGCATGGCGCCCGCGGCGATCTGGAGCAGCAAGACCAGCGCAACGACGATGAAGTACTTGCCGATCTTGCGCTGGCTCGGAGTGAGTGCGCGAAAGTCGGCGAGCACGGGGTCCATCACGCCCGGATCCGCCCCGCGCAGGTATCGGTGGTAGACGAACAGCACGATACCGAAGCAGAAGAAGGTGAAGCAGAAACTGATCCAGGTCCACAGGAACGTGCTCGTGGAGGCCGTGTTACCGACGAGCGGCTCGTATGGCCAGTTCTGAGTCCACGACGTCGCCAAGCCCGGACGCCGCGCGACGCAGGTGAGTGCAGAATACAAAATGAAATTCGCCGTATCGGCTGCGCTCTTCGCGTCCAGGCTGTAGGCCTGCGTCCAGCCCTTGACGAAATCGTGGTGCAGCAGCTGGCTTGCGATCTCGGGCTGCAATGCCTTGATTGCCGCCGCGACGGCAGACGGAAGATGCGCCTCGGCGCCCGAGAGATCGATCCCCTGCAGCTGCCGTCGCATCGCGGTGCGCACGAGCGACTGCTCCTCGCTCCCGAGCGCCGTGAAGGCCTGGTGAAACCGCGCCTGGGCGATGTTGTCCTCGGTGAGTTCGCCGAGGCGGACCAGATATTGCGCGGTGTAGTCCTCACCGAAATACGACCCCATCCCGAAGAGGCTCCCATAATCCATCAGGTCGGCACGCTGGAAGGCTCCCTTGCCGGATTCGATGCTTGCGGAGGTCATGACGACGGAGCCGTCCGGAGCGAGGAAGCGATCGGGCTGTGGCGGTGCGGTGAGATAGGTCACCTCCGTCGCCCATCCCATGAGCCCGAAGCAGACGATGGCGGTCGCCAGCAGGACCCATTTCAGGACGTTGCTCACCCCGTCATCGAGGAGTCCATCGGCGGTTGCGACGCTACTCATCGTTCAATCTCCTCCTCGTCGGTTGGCATTCGAGCATCGATTGGAAGCCCCGAGTTGACGGGAACCCCGCTGATGCACCTCACCGCTGCCAAAGAATATGGGTCGTTTCGAGCGGCACGGCCACATCGGGATGCGCCGGAACGATCCGGGGTGTGTAGTCGCTCGAGGGGCGTGAGGCCGGCACCCGTGCGCCGTAGAGATCGAATCCCGAGGCTGCGGATGAACGCTCGAGTCGCAACATCTCCTGCCGAAGGGGTTCACCGCCACCTCGTGGCTCGGCGAAGAGCTCCACACGCACGGCCTGGGGCTCGAGCAGGCCGAGCCGAACCTCCAGCGTGAAGCGGTGTTCGCGCTCGTCCGTCTCGACGTTGACGCGGCCGAATCCCAGCGACGGCCAGCCGCGCTCGAGGGCCCGCAACCACTCCGCGATCCGAACCGCGAGCGCTCCATCGTTGCTCGAGCGGGCCCGCGATGCGGCGGCCGCCGGCAAATAGTAGCGCTCGCAATACTCGCGCACGCTACGGGTCGCGGAGAACCGCGGCGTGAGTTGCGCCATGCTCCGGCGCACGCGTGCGAGCCAGCCTCTCGCAATGCCGCTTGCGTCGCGGCCATAGAACTCCGGAACGACCTCCTCCTCGAGCAGCGCGTAAAGGTGCGAGGCCTCCGCCGCGTCCCACGCGGGATCTTCGCCGTGTGTCCTTCCGTCCCCGAGCGCCCAGCCGACCTCGCTCGTGTACGCTTCCGCCCACCAACCGTCCAGCTCCGAGAGATTGAGCCCGCCGTTCACCAGGAC
>JASHUC010000365.1 GCA_030040235.1 Gammaproteobacteria bacterium
CCGCCCGAGTACTGCTCGAGCCCTCGCGGGGCGAGGTAGTGCACGAGCGCATTCTGGGCGAACCACGGGACGATCGTAGCGAGCGAGAGCGCCCGCTCGGCGAGCGGACTTTGGGGCGGCGCTTGCATCACAAGCCCGGGAGCGAGCTCGGCGCCCTGCTCCAGGTACTGGGGCGATTGCGTCTCCGCGCCGATCAGCTCGCCCCGGATGAGGAGCGCCGCCCGCATCGCACGGGCCGTGACGATGCACAGATACGGCTGGGCGCGACAGGCTCCATCGAGAAACAGGAGCTCATCGCCCCCGATGCGCTCGAATCGCGTGCCCTCGGCCGGAGCGATGCGAAAGGCCCCTTGCGGGAAGCGCCGCGCCAGCTCCGACCCGGGCGCAGGCACGATGAGAATGTGCTCGCCCTCTTGCCGCCACTGAAGGGCAGCGGGAGCCGCCCCGTCATCACCGTTGAGCGCGACGTGATGCACGATGAGGAAGCGCAGCGGCGCGCCCTCGACCACCTGCACCGAGAGCGAGAGCTCCTCGGGACCGTGCGTTCCCGAGCGAACCTCGATCACTCCGCCGGCGTGGCGATAGATCCACCGGCACGCCTCCGGCGCCATCTCGAAGGCGGAAGGCACCTCGAGCAAGCGCCAGTGCCCGTCGAGCTCGACGAACATGCGCTGGCCGTGTGCCCGGAACAAGCCGAGGTAGCTGCGAACCGTCGAGAGGAAGCGGTTGATGTTCACATGGCCCTGCGTGACCATCGAATGAAAGACCCCGCTCATCCAGGCGGTCGAGGTGAGCGCGGTTTCCGCCGGCGTCAGCGCACGTCCGCTGCGCAGCACCTGTCCGTGTGGACGCAGCACGAGGAGCTCCTTGGCGCGCAGCGCCACGTGCTGCGAGGGGCCGTAGAAAAACGACAGCAGCTCGCCGTGCGCACCACGCTCCTCGTGCCGCCAGGGCGGCGCGAACATGCGCCGCAGGGCCTGCGGCTCGAGCTCGAGGGCCGCAAGGGGCGCCGTCGCGCTGAAAAGCGTGGCGCAGGCCGCCGGTGTGCTCCTCGGCGTGCTCCTCGGCGCGTCGCTAATCGGGGCATCGCGCCCCATGCCTGCCGCCTCGGGCAGCCGCAGCGCCTCGGTCACATGCGCAAGGTCCGATGCGGCGGTCGCCTGCTGATGATCGGCGAGAAAGAAACCGAAAAAGCCCCCGTAGAGGCGCTCGCCGGGCCCCAGGCGCAGCGGCGCATCGCGGATGACCACCATCGAGTGCTCATGCTGCAGAGGCCGTGCGGGCAAATCGGCCTGAAGTCCCGGCGGGGCGCTCCCCGCGCGCGCCGCGAGGCCGTGAAACTGGAGCGCGTCGGTTGCAAACGCGACGCCCTCGCGCAGCGAGCCGATGAGGCACCAGGGGGAGCGTCCGTCGACTTTCTGGTTCTGCCGGGATCCCACGATGAAGCCGTGCGATGCGTGCTTGAGCGGGGTGTGGTCCACGTACTGGCTCACGAAATACTCGTTCGTGCGCACCGCCCCGTAGGGCGCGAGAGCGAGATCCTGAGCATAGGTCAGATCGAAAGACTCCTCGGCTGCGCCGGTGTTCTCGAGCGAGACGTGCCAGAACCAGGCAGGCGCAGCGCGCGCGAGCACCAAGGCGATCGAATAGTCGATCCCCTGCCACGAGCCCCTGCCCAGCACCCGGTTCCCGGCAGGATCGGGCTCAAAGACGGTCGCGCTGCGCGGCCCGAGAAGCGGAGTCCATTCGGGGGTTACGGTCCGGCGCCGTAAATACAGATTGGCCGGACCGCCTTCGAGCTCGCTGCCCATGAAAAGAAGCAGCGACACCGCGCCGCAATCGAACCGGCCCAAGGACCCGTTCGCATTGAGCTGCAGCTCCATGCCGGCCGGGCTGCGCAGGCGCACCGCACCTGCGGGGGTCGTTGATACCGCCATCGTCTTGCTTCCTCGCGCGCTCGTTATCTCAGATACGCATGCACCACATCGATCAGATGCTTCGCGCCGCGGGCGCGCTCGCGGTCACGATCGTGCGTGGGGTCCGAGACGTGCATGCGGATGTGCTCCTCGAGCAGCTCCGCCATGAGGCTGCTCGCGGCCCCCCGCACCGAGACGGTGAGCTGCATCACCTTGGCGCAATCCACATCGGATTCGAGCGCTCGCTCGATCGCATCCACCTGGCCGCGCAGCCGCCGCACGCGCTGCAGGAGCCTGGTTTTCTCCTCGAGAGCATGTCGCACGACTCTGACTCCTCCGGCTCATATAGGGTAGGGGGTATTGTATACAAAAGATTCATATTCGGGGTATTGACCGGACGCCGCGCGCACGACATGCTCCCGCCTTCCAACCCCATCGGACATCCCTTTGCTCGAACGCACCGCCCTGCTCGCCCTGTGCGCGCTGAGCGCCGCCGCGTACGGCGCGGCGGCGAGCGCACCCGATACGCAGGACGCGACATTCGCGGTCTACTGGCAGTCGACCTACACCGAGCAGGAGACCGATGACTTTCGCTCGCCCTATCTCGGCCCGAACAGCCTCACCCCGGACTCCGGCCGCGAGACGGTCGACATGACCCTGTATGCCGGGGCGCGCCTTTGGTCGGGCGCGGAGCTGTGGGTCAATCCAGAGATGGATCAGGGCTTCGGTCTCGATAACACGACCGGGGCCGCCGGTTTCCCGAGCGCGGAGGCCTTCAAGATCGGCTCGAACGCCCCGTACTTCCGCCTGCAGCGCGCCTTCGTGCGCGAGACGCTCGATCTCGGCGGCGCGCCACAGGCGGTCGAAGGCGCACCCAACGAGTTCGCGGCGCAGGTGAGCACCAATCGCCTGGTGCTCACGATCGGCAAGCTCAGCGTCGTCGATATCTTCGATGCGAACGACTACGCGCACGATCCGCGCAACGATTTTCTCAACTGGGCGGTGGTCGATACGGGCACGTTCGACTACGCGGCCGACTCCTGGGGCTACACGGCGGGCGCCGCAGCCGAGTGGTACCGGGACGCGTGGACACTGCGCGCCGGGGTATTCGATCTCTCGGACGTTCCCAATAGTCCCACGCTCGAGCCGGGATTCGATGAGTTTCAAATCGTCAGTGAGCTCGAACGGCGCTTCCAGATCGGCGGACGGCCGGGCAAGGTGCTGCTCACCGGCTTCGAGAGTCGCGCCCGGATGGGACTGCTCGCCGGGGCCGTGGACCTCGCACAGGAAACCGGTGAGCCGGTGGACATCGCCGCCGTGCGCCGCTATCGCACGCGGTTCGGCGGGGCCGTGAGCGCCGAGCAGCAGATTCTCGACGACCTCGGCGTATTTCTGCGGGTCGGCAAGGATCAGGGAAACGTCGAGACGTACGAATTCACCGACATCGATCGGACGGTCGCCGGTGGGCTCTCCCTGAAGGGGCTGCGCTGGCATCGTCCCGACGACACCTTTGGACTTGCCCTGGTGGACAACGGCATCTCCGGGGATTTTCAGGAATACCTCAACGCCGGCGGGCTCGGAATCCTCGTCGGCGACGGGCGGCTGCCGCACCCGGGAGCGGAGGAGATCCTCGAAAGCTATTACGAGGTGAGCATTCTTCGGCCCCTGCACCTCACCTTCGATTATCAGTTCGTGAACAATCCCGCCTACAACCGCGACCGCGGACCGGCTTCGATCTTCGCCGTGCGCGCTCACCTGCAGTTGTAAGCTCAGGCGAGAGAGCGCGTGAGTTGCTCAAGATCGGCGCAGCGCCGGCGCAGCTACCAGGGACGAATCGCCACGAGCGGCGCCGGTGCGACCACGATCGGGGCCGGCGCGACCACGAGCGCGCGGTGGTAGTAGTACCCGTGAGCGGGGACCACGACACAGCCGGCGAGCGACAAACAGCCCAGCGAGACCATCAACATAATGAGACGCTTCATTTCGAGTCTCCCGAGTGTATCTGGGCTGTACAACGTGTCGGGGGCTACCCGGATGACAACCCGCAACGTGCTGCGCGGCCCAATTCGCTTGGCGGCATGATGACCATCCTCGTCTCAAGCGCGGCCGGTACCAACGGTGACGGGTACGGCAAACTCCTTGCCTTTGACCACAATGGCAAGCTCCTCGGTGCCTTCGGCGACGACGAGCGCATTGCCGACCCGCGCGGCCTTGCGGTCGATCCCCACCTCGGGCTGATTTTCGTCAATAGCGGAGCGGACCGCGTTTTGGCGCTGGATACTGCTGGCAAGGTCGTTCGTGATACCGGCGCCATCGAAGGCCTGAACCCCGGCGGCGGCATTTTCGGCCCGGACGGCCGCTATTACATCGGCTTGCGCAGCGCGCGGACCGTGATGGCATTCACGCCCATGCTGCATGCGGCGGGCGAATATGTCCTGCCCTTGGCAGTCGTGCCGTTCCCGCGCGGCTTTGCCTTCGACCACGACGGCAGACTCCTCCTCGCATCCGGGATCGGTCCAAATGGCCATGGCGACAACGCGATCGTCGCCTTCGCCGCTGGCGGCTTTGCTCGACCCTTGCGACTCGTCGCAGATCAGGAACTCAGTCCGCTCGATATGGTCATTGCGCCCAACGGCAACGTGGTCGTCTCGAGCGAGCATCCTTTTGCCTCGCCTGAGGCGGTCACAAGCATTCGCGAATACGATTCCGCCAACGGGCGCCTAGTTCGTGTGTTCTCTGCAAGCGGCGTGGCGGAGTTTCGCAAGCCGCGCGGTCTGCGCCTTGGCCCGGACGGACACCTCTATTGCGTCGCACAGGACGGAGTGGTCGCATTCGACTTCACCACCGGCAAGTGCCTCGGGGTGGTCTTGCGCTTCACCCGACTGTACGGGCAGGCGTTGATATTTTTTCCCGCAATCAAGCAGGGCTGCGGAATGCAAGATT
>JASHUC010000366.1 GCA_030040235.1 Gammaproteobacteria bacterium
CCCTGTATCAGCCGCTTGTCCCCGACGTTGAACTCCTGGTACTGGCTCGCACAGTAGTTGCTCGCGATCAGCTCGCGCAGGCCGGGCCGGAACATGCGCCCCGAGGTGAGGTGCAGCTCCGGGGTGTAGTCGGCGAGCCCCGGGCCGGAGCCGGTGATGCCGACTCCCACGAGGGTACCGGAGCCTTTTTCCCGGGCCTGCATCCCCACGAACGTGGTCGGTACCGCGATCGGCTCGCCGTGCGCATTGCGCCGGATCCCGGGCAGCTCGCGAACGAGCGTGGCCGTGTTTTTTGCGATGTTGCTTTGACCCGGCTCCAGAGCGCCGGTGCTGAGCACGCTCGCCCGGTCGGGCCGGACGTTCCCCATCGCCTCGCGCTGTGCGCCGACACCCATCGCGAGCATCGAGATCAGCACACCGACGGCGCATGCCACCCCGATCACCGTGGTGCACACGAGTCCGAGGCGCTGCGGCACCCCGAGCAGATTCATGCGTAGGAGCATGCCGAGCTGTCTGAAGAATCGCACCGTCGGCTCTACCTTCCCGCCAGCGCATCGACGATATTGAGGCGGGCCGCGCGCAGGCCCGGCAGACCCACACTGATCAGCGCGACCAGCACGGCGCCGAGGATGCCGAGCTCCACGACGGGGATCGGCATGGTGAGCCCCGGGACGTACTTGGCGGCGAGGGGAAAGGCGAACCATGCGAGCCCCAGGCCCGCGAGCGCGGCGGCAACGCACACCACCAGCGATTCTGCCGCCACGAGCACGAAGACCATGCGATCGCCGAAGCCGAGCGTCTTCAAGACCGCAAGCTCGGGCGTGCGCTCACGAATGGACTGCATCATCATGGTGGAGATGGAGAACAAGAGCGCCACGAGCACCGCACTCACGATCGAGCGGATGGCGAAGTTCACATTACCGATCGATTGCATCGTCTGCTGGGCGTTGTCGCGGAACGACTGCGTCCGGGTTCCGCTCGGGGAGTTGGCAAAGGTGCGGTCGATCGTATCGCTCACCGCGGCGGCCTGTTTGGGATCCGAGACCACCACGTAGAAATTGCGGACCGTATCCTTGTTCTGCGCACGCGCTTGATTGAGATAGTCGTAGTTGGCGACGATGAAGCCCGCCTCGCCCATCTCATGGTCGGTGACCATGCCCACGATGTTGAAGACCCAGGTTCCCGAGCCGTTGTTCTGGAGAGTAGTCGAAGTGAGGGCGATCTGCTGCCCGATGTGCCAGCCGTACTTCTTGCCGATGTCGGCGGTGATCAGCACGCCGGTGCGCGTGCTGCGCAGGGCCGCGAGATCCTTGGGCAGGACCTGAAAAATGTCCGGCACGAGCGTCGTCCACATGCTGATCGGCTCGATCCCAAACACGCCCACGACCTGCGTCGGCTTCTGATAGGTACAGACGATGCCCTCGGCGTACGAGACCTGCTTCACGCCGGGGATGGACTTGAGCCGGCTCAGGTCGGCGAGCGGCAGAGGCGGCTCACCGGGGACGCTCGGCCCGGTGAACAGCACATCGGCACGAACCTTGGCGATGGCGTCATCGACGCCCGTCTTCATGCCCTGCAAGACGCCGAACAGCGCGAAAGCCACGGCGACCTGCAGGAAAATCAGCGCCGTGCGCACCGGCCTGCGGCGGATGCCGTACCACACGAGCGGCAAGAATTTCATTACTGCGTGAGGCGCACGCGCGCCCCGTCATGGAGCTTGCTGAAGTCCCCGACCGCGACGCTCGCGCCGGGATCGAGGCCGGAGAGGATCCACTGGTTGTCACCGCTGCGTGCGCCGAGCTTGACGGTGTGTCCCGTGACGGTGTTGCCCTCGATGACGAAGACGGTACCGGTGCTGGTATCGCTGCCGGGCTCGACGGCGGCGGAGGGCACGGTGAGGACGGTGCTCAGGGGTGCGGGGGAGCCGGAGGCGGAGGAGTCCGAGGAGGAGTCCGCCAGAGGGGCATCGGCGAGGAAGGATACCCGCGCCCCCATCTGCGGCAGGATGCGGGGATCTTTCACCTTGAAGCCCACCCGCACCTGCACGGTGGCCTTGGATTTGTCGGCGGTCGGGATGATCGCGATCACCTCGGCCGGAATGTGCCAGTCGGGGTAGGCATCGAGGGTGATCGTGGCCGGCATGTGCGGATGGACCCGGCTGATGAAGTTCTCGCTCACATCCACATCGACCTCCAGGGAGTTCATGTCCACGATGGTGGCGATTCCGCCACCTCCGGAGAAGGCGTACGAGACGATCTGCCCGGGCTGGGCGTCCTTCTCGGTGACCACCCCGTCGAAGGGGGCGCGGATGATGGTGTAATCGAGGTTTCTCTGGTTGTAGGTCACGGTGGCCTTGGCGGCGGCGATATTCTGCTCATCCACGTTCACCGCGGCCTGCGCGGCGTCGTAGCTCTGCTGCTCGGCATCGAAGGTATCCTGACTGATCAGTCCCTCGGCGACTTCCTTTTTCTCGCGCTCATAAACGGGGGTCACATCCTTGGCCGCCAGGCGTGCGGCGATGAGCGAGGCCTGAGCCTGCGCGAGCTGGGCCTGGGCCTGCTCGAGGTTCGCCCGATAGATGCTGTCATCGAGCTTGGCGACGATCTGGCCCTTCTTGACCGTCTCGCCCGCCTGGATCAGCACCTCATCGATGCGGTCGAGGAGGTAGGAGGAGATGCTCGCCTCTTTCAACGCAACGACGTACCCCGAGGCATCGAGCAGGGAGCCCACAACGGGGCTGCCGGTGCCGCTTGAGCTGATCGGGCGCGCCACCGCGGCCTGCACCGGAATGGCCTCGGCCTGGGAGAGCTTCCAGTATCCCAGGCCCCCCGCTGCGGCGAGCACGAGGACGGCGATGCCGATGAGAACACCGGTGCGCGCTGCGCTCCGGCCGCGGGTGCGCTGGGGCTCGGGCGGCCGCTCGATGCGCAACTGCTCGAGAAGGGTCGTTTTCTCATCCATGCGAGGGGTCCTTCTTGAGCTGCGGCAGCGTGCCCGGATCGGTGCGGTTCCACCAGCCACCCCCGAGCGCCGCGAAGAGATTGACGGTGTCGGTGTAGCGGCTGGCCAGGGCGTGCACATAGTTGATGCGCGCCTGCTGATAGCTCTGCTGTGCGGCCAGCAGCGTGACGGAGTCCACTGCGCCGACTTCGTACTGCCTCTGCGTCAGAGCGAGGCTCGCCTGAGCCGCATCGAGCGCCGCACGCTGGGCCTTGAGCGCCTGCGCGTCGTTCTCGATCGCGGTGAGCTCATCGGCGACCGCCTGAAAGGCCTCCAGCACCACCAGCCGGTACTGGGCCAGCGCCTGCTCATAGGCATCGACCGCCGCCCGCCGCTTGGCGCGCAGCGTCCCGCCCTCGAAGATCGGTTGGGCAATTTGTCCCCCGAGGCTCCAGGTGCCGGCGGCGGCCTCGGCCCAGGTGGAGGCCTTCGCGGAGGTATTGCCGATATTGGTATTGGTCAGGCTGATCTGGGGCAGCATGTTCGCTGTCGCCACCCCGATCTGAGCGCTCATCTGATGCACCACGGCCGCCTGCTGGCGAATGTCCGGCCGCTGCCCCACGAGCGAGGAGGGCAGGCTCACCGGGAGCTCCTGCGGCAGGGTGAGATCGGCGAGCCCGAGCTCAACCGGGGCGAGGTCCCGCGGGGAGCGTCCGGTGAGCAGAGCGAGCTGATGCTCGGCCTGCGCACGCTGCTGCTTGAGCCCCGGGAGCGTGGCGCGCTCGGCGGCCAGGTTGGACTGCTGCTGCAGGATGTCGGCGCGCGTCTGGCTGCCGAGCTGGTAGCGGCGCTGCACGATCGAGAGCTGGTGCTCCTCGATCGCGATGATGTCGTCGGTGGCGGCGATCTGATCGCTCACGGAGGCGAGCTGGATCGCCTGCAGGGCCACATTGGAGGTGAGCGTCAGATAGCTCCCCTCGAGCACGAAGCTCTGTTGCAGGGCCTGCGCCTTGAGCCCCTCGAGGGTGCGCCGCTCTCCGCCCCAAATATCGAAGGTGTAGGTGACCCCCAGGGCGGCCATGAAGTATTGCTCGATGAAGTTGGGAAAGCCCGGGAACACCTCCGCACCACTTTCCTGGTAACGCGAGGCAAACACCGACCCTTGGAACTGCGGCGAAAAGACACCTTCCTCGGCCCGCACGTTCTCGCGGTACTCGCGCAGGGTCGCCTCCTGGGCGGCGATGTCCGGATAGCTCGCCATCGCCTGATCGATGAGCGCATCGAGCTTGGCCGAGCCGAACAGCCTCCACCACTGCCCCGCCAGATCCTGGCCGAGCT
>JASHUC010000367.1 GCA_030040235.1 Gammaproteobacteria bacterium
AACCTCAAGTCGCCTGTGCCGATAAGTAAAAAGTCCGCCAAACGGGGATCGCTCGCCGGAGTTCACTGCGCCAGGTAGGGCCGCGCACCGCTACGAGAGGGGAGAAGCGATGCTGAGCTCAAGTCTTAGAGCCGCGCTGCTTTGCGCGCTGGTGGGTCTGCTCGCAACGAGCGCCGTGCTCGCACAGAACGCCGGTCCGGCCGCAACCGCGCCGGACCAAGCAGCAGAGAATGGACCGAATGCGTCCGGGCAGCTGCAGACGGTCGTGGTCACCGCCACCTTCACCAGCCAGTCGGTCCAGCAGGCTCCGCTCGCCATCACGGCGATCACCGCCGAGGGCCTGGCGGAACGCGGCCAGACGAGCATCCTCGACATCACGCAGGATGTTCCGAGCGTCAACCTCGCGCCCCAAACCGCTGCGTTTGGTCCCTCGATGGTCGCCTACATCCGCGGAATCGGACAGAGCGATCTCGATCCCGCGCTCGAGCCCGGCGTCGGCATCTACATCGATGACGTGTACTTCGGCACCCTCACCGGGTCGATCTTCGACCTGCTCGATCTCGATCGCGTCGAGGTGCTGCGCGGCCCGCAGGGCACGCTCGAGGGCATGAACTCCGAGGGCGGCGCGATCAGGCTGTTCACGAAGGAGCCGGACTCGACCGAAAGCACGAGCTTCGACCTGCTCGGCGGCAGCCGAAACCACGTGGAACTGCGTGCCTCGACCGATTTCGCGATCACCGACAACCTCTTCGTGCGCCTCTCCGGAGTAGGCAACCACCAGGACGGGTACGAGAACGTCTATGATTTCGGCTGCGCCAACCCGAGCTTCGCGGCAACGCCGGTCACCTTCAGCCCCACGGGCGTCCCGACCTATGGCACCCCGGGCACCTACTCGGTCACCCCCGGCGTGCTCACCAAGGCGGGCAGTTGCCAGAACGGTCAGCTCGGCGGAACGTCCTACGCCGGAGGGCGCGCGGCGGTGCGCTGGGTCGTCAGCGACAATCTCGATGTGCAGTTCATCGGCGACCTCACGAACGTCGATCAGGAGGATCCGGCCGAGACGCTGATCTACGGAGGTCCGGGCCCGCTCGAGGGCAATGCCAGCGCGGCGCTCGGAGCACTCGTCACGATCCCGGCGGTCAATACGGTCACCGGCAAACCCGCCCTGATTCCCTACAACGAGGCGCTGGTGCCCGCGCTCGTTCCTTCGAACCCCTACACCACCTATAACAACTTCTGCATGGCGGCAGATCCGGCCATCGGCGCGCCGCAGTACTGCACGCAGGACACCCAGTCGATTCTCAACTGGGGCGGCGAGTCGCTGGTCAACTGGACTCTCAGTCCGGATCTTTCGCTGAAGAACATCCTTTCCGAGCGCGGCTACTCGAGCAACTGGGGCGAGGACAACGGTGAGTCGATCTGGCCCAACTCGATCGGTCAGGAAGGCATGGAACATCACCAGTTCAGCGAGGAGGTGCGACTCACCGGCAAGTGGAGCTCGGTGCTCGACTACACCGTAGGTGCCTTTTATTTCCGGGAGCTCACGGTTTATCCGGCGCACGAGGACCTCGGGTACGTCACCCCCACGATCCCGGGCGTATTCAACTTCCTGCAGGATGATCCCATTTACGCGAGCGACAAGGCCGGGTACGTGCACCTCGTCTGGCACGCCACCTCCAAGCTCGATGCGACCTTCGGTACGCGCTACACGAGCCAGGACAAGACGTACCACTACGTGCGCGTAACCCCCACCTTTCAGCCGGACACGGCGCTTTTTGGCCCGCTGAACGGTGCCTCCGGGTTCTACTCGGCCACGCGTTTTGACTGGCTCGCAGACCTCGATTATCACTTCACGGACGACGTGATGCTCTATACCCAGTACTCGACCGGCTTCAAGGGCGGTGGCGTCGATCCGCGGCCTTTCTACGTCGAGCAGGCCGTGCACTTCAATCCGGAGACACTGTCCACCTACGAGATGGGGCTGAAGACCACCTGGTTCGACAATCACCTGCGCTTCAATATCGACGGATACTTCTCGCAGTATCGGCAGATACAAGAGACACTCGCCGACTGCACCGGCGTCGAAGGGATCGCCGCCGCGTTCGGCATCCCCTGCGCGCTGCCGTACAACGCGGGCGATGCCCATCAGAAGGGCGTCGAGGCGGAATCTCAGCTGCGCTTCGGCGGCTTCCAGGCGGACGCGTCGCTGAGCTACATCGACTTCAACTACGTGAGCATCAACCCCGTCACGGGCATCACGCTGGGCATGACCACCCCATACATGCCCGAGTGGCAGGCCAACGAGGGCATGCAGTACACGTTGGCGGTGCCGGGCGGGTCGTTGACGGCACGGCTCGACGCGAGCACCCGCACCGACGTCTACACCGGCGCGGTGAATGGCCCCTACAACCACATCGGCGGCTATACCACCTACAACGCCCACCTCACGTGGGAACCGCCGAAGGGCAACTGGCAGATCATCCTGAGCGCGATAAACCTGACCGACAAGTTCTACTGGGAGAACGTGTTCGATCTGGTGCAGGCCGGCGGCGCCTCCGTGGGCGGCATTCCCTCCGAGCCGCTCGAGATCGACCTCGAGATCAAGCATCAGATGTGATTTGGGGAGGGGGCGGATCGCGCGCGGCGATCTCAAACGGGACGCCGCGCGCGATAGATCCGCTGCGAACCCCGCTCCCCGTAGAGATCCTCCACGAGGTGAGCACGGCGCGCGAGCACCGCACGCTGATTGATCGAGCCTTTGTCCGTGATCTCTCCCGCCGCGGCGTTCGGCGGCTCCTCGAGAACGAGCGCGCGCGCAACGAAGGTGGAGGTCCCGGTTGCCTGCGCGGCGAGCGTGTCGAGGGCGGCCTGCAGCTCCTCGATCACGCGCGGGCCGGAGGCTGCGAGGCCGGGGAAGACGAGCGCGCCGACCTCGTCGCGCCCCTCCCCCGTGATCACCGCGTCCTGAATCAGAGGACACGCGGCAATGAGCCGCGCGCGCAGCGCCCCCGTGCTCACCCACGTTCCGGTCGTCAGCTTGAAATCCTCTGCGAGCCGCCCGTCGAAGGCGAGCCCTTGCGCTGGGTCGCGCTCATCGACCCACGCGAGCGCATCTCCGGTTAAGAGAAATCCCTCCTCATCGAATACCGCGCGCGTGCGCCCGGTTTCGCGCCAGTACCCCGGCGTCACGTTGGGACCCCGCACGCGCGCCTCGTACTTCGCACCCTGCGGTGCGAGCTTCAGCTCGACGCCCGGAACCGGCAGTCCCGCAAGCCCCGAGCGCTCGGTGAGCCAGTTGGCGCAGAGCGCGAAGGGCGCCGTTTCCGTCGAGCCGTACCCGCACAGCATTGGAATGCGCTCGCCGCACGTCTCGACCGCAATGGCATCGAGCTCGGCGACGACCGCCTGTGGGAGCGAGGCGCCCGAGTAGTAGAACATGCGCACGCGTGAGAAGAATCGCTCGCGGAAGGCTCGATCGGCCCTCAGGTGCGGAATCAGCTCCGCGTAACCCCGCGGCACGGTGAAGTACAGCGTCGGTGCGATCTCACGCAGGTTGCGCACGGTCGGCCCGATCGCATCCGGAAGCGGCCGGCCCTCGTCGATGTACAGCGTTCCGGCGTGGTAGAGCGTGAGGCCGAGGATCTGATTGCCCCCGGAGGTGTGATGCCACGGCAGCCAATCGAGGAGGACCGGAGGCTCCGCTGCGATGAGCGGCAGGGCCTGCAAGAACATCTGCTGATTCGCGCAGAGCATGCGCTGGGTGTTGATGACGCCCTTCGGAAAGCCCGTGGAGCCGGAGGTGAAGAGCACCTTGGCGATCGAGTCGGGGCCGACTCGCTCGCTCGCGGCATCGACGGCGGGGGACTCGGCACTGCTCACGAGCGCCTCGAACGGCGTCGCCGGGCGCCCGGGGGGCGGTGACTCGTGGACGACGATTTCCGCCTCGGCCGCGACGGCCTGCGCGAGGGCCCGCGCGAAGGTGCTGCCGCTCTGAGCGAAGACCAGGCCCGGCGTGAGCAGCGAGAGGACGTGCCGCAACCGCGAGAGATCGGTCGAGGCGAGCGAGTAGGCCGGTGAGACGGGGGCAAACGGAATGCCGACATGCAGCGCGGCGAGAGCCAGGAGCGCATGCTCGAGGCTGGCTCCCGAGAGAATCGCGACCGGGCGCTCGACTCCCAGGCCGCGTGCGAGCAGCGCGGCGGCGATCCGCCGCACGGCGCCGAGTGCTTCGCGATAGGTGAGCGTGCGCCACGCGCTCGGGGAGCTGCGAATCGCGAGGAACACCCGCTCGGGATGATTCCGGGCGGCGCGGATCAGGCAATCGGTGAGCTTGCGGGGATACTCGCCCAACGAATGCGGAGAGCGCAGGAGAATCGAGCCATCCGCGCGGTGCTCCACCGCGACATCGCATGGACCGAGGGCGACGGAGCGATAGCGGTCCATCACCCCGCCCCGAGCCGCTCCTCGAGGTAGGCGACCACGTGATCGAGTGCGATGCGCTCCTGTCGGGCCGTATTGCGATCCCGAACCGTCACCGTCTGGTCCTTGAGCGTCTCACCGTCGATGGTGAAGCAGAACGGGCAGCCCGCCTCGTCCATGCGCGCATAGCGCTTGCCGATCGCCTGCTTCACGTCGTGCTCGATCAGCCCTCGCCGCCAGAAGCGCCGGCGCACCTCGAGATAGAGTTTCTCGCTCACCTCGGGCATGCCATCTTTGTTCACGAGCGGGAAGATCGCTGCCTTGATGGGCGCAAGCCGTGGCGAGAGGAGCAGCAGCTCCGGGCTTGCGCGCGCGGGATCCTCCAGATACGCCTCGCAAAGCACCGCGAGCACGCCGCGATCGAGTCCCGCGGAGGGCTCGATCACATGCGGGAGGTAGCGCTCTCCCTTTCGCGCCCCGTTCGGCAGGAGCTCGCCGCGCTCCGCGTCGAAGTACTCGAGCGAAGAGCGGGAATGCTTCTGGTGCTGCGCGAGGTCGAAATCGGCGCGGTGCGCGATGCCCTCGAGCTCGCCGAATCCGGGCGCCGTGAACGGGAAGCGATACTCGACGTCCGCGGTGCCCGCCCCCTCCCGCGCATAGTGGGCGAGCTCCTGCGCCTCGTGCTCGCGCAGCTGCAGATTTTCCCCGGCGAGACCGAGGGCCTGCCACCAGCGCATGCGCTCGGCGCGCCAGAACGCGTACCATTCGCGCGCCTCGCTCGGATGGCAGAAGAACTCGATCTCCATCTGCTCGAATTCGCGACTGCGGAAGGTGAAGTTGCGAGGCGTCACCTCGTTGCGGAACGCCTTGCCGACCTGGGCGATGCCGAACGGCACTTTCACGCGCGTCGTGTCGATCACGTTCTTGAACTCAACGAAGATGCCCTGCGCCGTCTCGGGGCGCAGGTAGGCGCGCGAGGCCTCGTCGCGCACGGGGCCGATCTGCGTCTCGAACATGAGGTTGAACTCGCGCGCCTCGGTGAGGTCGCACTCGGGCGTCTCGCCGGGGTGGCGCGAGGGCTTGCGCCCGCAGGCGCTCTGGTCGAGGTGGTCGGCGCGGAAGCGCAGCTTGCAGGCACGGCAGTCGACGAGCGGGTCGGAGAAGCCGCCCACGTGCCCCGAGGCGACCCAGACCTCGGGGTTGAGGATGATCGCCGAGTCGAGCAGCACGACGTCGTCGCGCTCCTGGACGAGGGCGCGCTGCCAGGCCGACTTGACGTTCTGCTTGAGCAGGACGCCGTAGTGGCCGTAGTCGTAGGAGGAGCCGAGCCCGCCGTAGATGTCGGAGGAGGGGTAGACGAAGCCGCGCCGGCGCGCGAGCGCGGCGACCTTCTCGATCGTGGCGGTGCCCTCGTAGGCGCTGAGCTCGCTCACGCCCGGAAACTACCGTGCCGCGGCGCCGGGCAGCCCGTCCCCGCCGCCCGGCGAGCCGTGCACCGTAGAGTCAGGCTCTCGATGG
>JASHUC010000368.1 GCA_030040235.1 Gammaproteobacteria bacterium
ATGAACTCCTTCACCGGTCCCTGGGGCTTTGGGCCACCCGACCTCTCGTTCGGACACCAGCCCGACCGCGATCCGCCCCCGCCGGGTAAATTCAAAGGCATGGATGTGGTGAACCGTCTGCTCGCCATGGGGGTTGATCCGAACCACCAGCTGACCCGCATGCGGCCGACCACCAACGGCCGCGGCCGCTTCGCGGACTACATGCTGCGTGGTGGCGCCGGGCCGCTGCTGGTGGCGACGCTGAGCTACGACGATGTGGCGATCAAGGCGCTGCTGGCGCACGGTGCGGACCCGGACCTGCCCAATGTCTTCCAGCTCACCCCCCTGATGCTGGCCGCCGGCTCGAACGATGAAATCCGGATCATGCAGCGCAAGCAGCCGGACCTGCAGGCCCGCGCCATCAAAGTGGTTGACCTGCTGCTGGATGCCGGCGCCAATGTCAACTATCGCGTCACGGACAGCCACACCCACACCGCGCGGGTTGCCGGTAGGCGAGGTGCCGATGCGGAGGGCCAGACGGCGTTGATGGCCGCGGCAAGACTGGGCTGGGACCAGATGGTGAAGCACCTGCTGGAGCGCGGGGCGGATCCAACGCTGCGGGATGCGACCGGCAAGACCGCTCTCGAGTTTGCACGCACACCTGCGCCGGAGGTCGGGGGGCGCCGGGGTCCAGCGGATCCGGGCCGCGCCGCGACCGAGGAAATTCTGGCAGCTGCGGCGCCTAAGTCCTGAACCGAAGGAATGACATCAACGTCTACTGGAAGTCCACCGAACCCGGACACGCAAGGATGTGACCGCGGGGTTACGAGAGGGCCAGAAGGCGTAGTCGCCGGCGCGGCCGAGTCTGAGTCTACACAGAAGGAAGATCCGAATGTGTCGCGCCACAAGAACAATAGGTAGAGGCCGGCTGATTCAATGGGGGCGCGTTATCGTTGTCGCATCGCTCGCGTTTCTTGCGGAAGGTCGCGCAGCAACCCCGATCGTGGTGAGCACGGACAAAGGCCCGGTCGCAGGACTGCTGCGAGACGGTGTGTGGGTGTTTACCGGTATCCCGTATGCAGCGCCGCCGATCGGCAGGCTGCGGTTCAGCCCGCCCCAGCAGCACCTCCCATGGACCGGGGTAATTGACGCGACTCACGAAGCGCCCGCGTGCCCGCAAACTTCAGGGTCGGCGATCGGTAAACCGAGCGAGAACGAAGACTGTCTCTACCTCAATGTATGGGCTCCGCATGGGCGCGAGGCTGGATTGCTCCCCGTCATGGTCTGGATTCACGGGAGTGGGGACAAGGGGTACGGCGGATCGCCTTTCTTCGACGGATTTCGCCTGGCCCGTGCCAACGGTGTCGTCATCGTTACGATCAACTACCGACTCGGGCTTCTGGGGTCACTCGTCTCGCGAGCGCTCGATGCCGCAGACGGAAGCTACCGGTCCGGGAACTACCACTTGCGCGATCAACAGGAGGCGCTGCGCTGGGTGCAGCGTAACATCGGTGCCTTTGGTGGCGATCCCCATGCGGTGACCGTTTTCGGCGAGTCAGCGGGCGGGGCTGCCGTGTTGGCATTGCTTGCATCGCCGGCATCCCGGGGCCTGTTTCAGCGTGCTATTTCCGAAAGCCCGGTTGACCCCCGCCCATCGACCCGTGCAAGCGCGGAGCGCCGCACTCACGACATCCTGTTACCGAAGCTAGGTTGTAGTCATGCGGCGAATCTCGCGGATTGCTTGAGGAGCACGGCGGTGAAGGCGTTTCTCGACGTGCCCGACAGTTGGGGTTACGTGCAGGACGATCAGTTGCTGCCAATGGGTGCTCTGGCCGCCTTTGAGAGCGGTGCTTTTGTTCGAGTCCCCGTTCTGATCGGCTCCAATGCCGAAGAAGGGCGTTTCCAGGCGGCACTGTCCGAGAGTTCACGCGGCCGACGCATGACCGCGACTGACTACCGTACGGATATCGAGGGCTTCGCTGCTTTGCCGTGGTTGCGGCTGGATCCGACCGAGGCCATGGGCCAGTATCCTTCTGACCACTTCGCCAATCCGGCCCTCGCGGAAAGCCACTTGGTAACCGATATGTTTTTCGCGTGCGTAGTTGAGCGCGCGCGCGAGGGCCTGAGCAAGTACGTCGGCGTTTACGGCTACGAATTCACCGAAGAGGATCCGGTGCAGGAGGAACCGCTTCCCGCGATAACGGAGTTAGGCAATGCGCCGTACCACACCTCCGAGGAGGCGTATGTCTTCGATGGGGACCACAGCCATGCATCGCTCACTGGGCGTGCGGCCAAGTTGTCCGCCCTGATGCGGACCTATTGGACTACCTTCGCTCGGCGTGGTGACCCCAACGGAGGCAATAGATCTCATTGGCCCGCCTTTGACAACGACACTCATCAGATCCTCGCGTTGCAAGACCGCCCGATCATCACGACAGATTTCCTTCGGCGACATCATTGCAGTCGATGAGGTTGCGCGCACCTGGTGACGCCCTACAGCGCTCTCAGCTAGACTCGTCGCAATGGACTCGAAGCTTGCAAAAGAAGCGCAACGGGCACTCGTCGAGGCCACGCAGCGTCTCAGCCTCGAGGAACGCATGAACGCGTTCTTGGCGCACTGTCGCCTTGTCGTGCAGCTATGCGAGGCAGGCCGCAAAGTACGCGATCGTCGAACGCAGCCGCAGCCATGAGAGCAACGCGGCCGGGCGAATCCGCACTTCTGCTTCTGGATGTCGCCGACTGCCTTGAGAGTCACAAGGTCGAGTACGCGGTCGTAGGTGCCCTGGCGGCGTCCATTTACGGTGCGGTGCGAGCCAGCCTGGACGCTGATGTGGTCGTATCGATTGGTCTTAGCGAAGCTGAGGGCATCGGGCGCGCACTCGAGGCCGCGGGGCTCCGCGCCGAACTGACTCGCGGGGATTTGGATGACCCCATTCCTGCTCTGCTGAAAGTGATCGACGCTTATGGTAACCGGGTAGATCTGCTGATCGGACTGAGGGGCCTCGATCCGCAGGCGTTCTCGCGGGCAATCGAAGTTCCGTTTCAAGGAAAGAAGCTGAGATTCATCGGGCGAGAGGACTTCATCGCAATGAAAGCCTTCGCAGCCGGCCCTATGGACTTGGTTGATGCCGCACGCGCCGTCGCTGTAACAGAGCTGTCCCGCGCGCTCAGTTCTGGCGGAAAAGGTGGGCGTAGGCTGCGCTCACCGCGAGCCACTCGGGACGTGTCTTCAGTTTGACCTCCATGGCGCCCCTGAAGGAGCGATGGATGGTCTCGATGGCTCTGACATTGATGATCGTACTGCGATGGACCTGCCAGAACATTTTCGGATCGAGTCGCTCCTTCAGCTGCTTGAGCGTCGCGTTCAGTAGATACGTCGCATTCGAAGTGAACAGATTGGTGTACTTGTCCTCGGCCTGCAGGTAGCAGATCTCCTCGATGGTCACCACGCGCAGGTCGGAGCCGTGGGGGACAGTGAGCCACTTGACGTACTCGGGCTCATGCTTCGGCGTGAGTCCCCTCAGCAGCTCGATCAGAGCGCGCAGATCCGCGGGCGGTTCTCGCAGGCGTTCCTTCAGTCGCTCGACGGTTCGGCGCACGCGCTCGGCGGTCAGGGGCTTGAGCACGTAGTCCAGCGCGCCCCGCTCGAAGGCCGCCAGCGCGTGTTGCTCATAGGCGCTGATGAAGACGACTTTGCAGCGACCGCTGACATGCTGTGCGACGTCGAGTCCGCTCGCTCCCGGCATCTGAATATCCAGAAACACGATCTCCGGCGACAGGCGATCGATGGCCTGGATCGCCTGCAACCCGTCGGCAACCTCGCCCCCGATGCGCAGCTCCGGCCACAGCCGCGTCAGCAGCGCTCGCAGCTCGGCCCGCAGCAGTGGCTCGTCCTCGGCGATGATGGCGGTCGGCGCGGTCACGTTCCATTCCCGGTCAGGCTTGCGGCTGGCGAGACGACGAGCGCCGGCTCTGCAGCGACTCGACGAAACTGTCGAACCGGGCGTCGGCCTGCTCGGGCGACGTGCGATACAGGTCCCCGATCTCTCTCAGGGTGCGCAGCATGGCCGAGGAATCCATCTGCCGCTGCGCTGCCGCCAGGCGCGACTCGATCAGACTCTGTTCCAGATGCACGCGCGAAAGCTCCGCCATACGCAGCCGATTGAGAATGCGCACTACGCTGCGCCGCGAGTGGAATACGAACATGCCGACGCTGCCGAGCATCAGGCCGTCGATCGCATCGTATGCGAACCCGCTCCACGGGTGCAGGATCAACACCGCCGGATGCGGCGGGAAATTCGTGCGGATCCAGGCCTGCAGTGCACACTGAGCGGCCGTGCCGCTGCAGACGGCCACGATCAGGCAGATCGAGTATGAGGAGAGCGCCGCCCTGCCACGCAGCGCGCACTGGTCGGCGCACAGCGCGGCGAGCAGGATGAGCATGGGGACGAGGGACAACAGATCGGCCGCGAGCGCCGGTCCGTCCGCCCGCGCCAATGTGCCTCCCGCCTCCACGTAGCGCATCAGAATCGCGAACAGGCCGATCGACTCCGTGATGGCCACCCGACGCCAGGTCAGGCCGCGAATGACCGCGCGCGCCGGGGACATCCCGTGCAGGGACGGCTCCATTCCCGGGTCGACGATGCCCGCCTCGTTCATGCCAGCCGCGCCATCGGAATGCGCACCGTTGCGATCACGCCGCGCGGTTCGGCACGTTCGAGATGCAGGGTCGCCGGGCTGCCGTACCGGAGGCGCAATCGCGAGCGGCAGTTTGCGAGCCCGGAGCCTGCCCCCAGGCCGGGTTTCAGCCCGCATCCGGAGTCCGCAACCTTCAGCTGCAGGACGGATTGCTCGCAGGCCGCGCTGACGCGGATGAAGCCTCCCTCCACCGCCGGGGTAATGCCGTGTTTGACGGCATTCTCCACCAGTGTGAGCAGAATCATCGTCGGGACGCGCACCGGCGCCAGCTCCGGCGGCAGATCGATCGCGTAGGATAGCCGCGTGCCCATGCGTACCCGGTAGATCGCCAGATAGGCATCCGCCAGACGCATCTCATCGCCGAGACACGCCTCGCTCTCCCGGATGTGCGGTAATGCAGCGGCGAAATAGCGGCCGAGATTGTCGATGAAACCGGTTGCCGCCGCCGGTTGCAGGCGTGCAAGCGTGCGCACGTTCGCGATGGTATTCAGCAGGAAGTGCGGTTCGATCTGAGCCTGCAGCAGCTGCAGTCGCGCGCTTTGCAGCTCGTTGTCGAGGCGCGCTGCGTCGACATGGGTGCGGCTGAGCACATCGGATGCGTTCGCCGCGGTCCGATAGTATCCGAACGCAATGAGCAGCACCGTCAGGGACGCGGCGGCGTCACATGCGTCAGCCAGCAATGGCCGATCATGCACAACGGCATCGAGCCAATGCTCGTTGATCATGCCGTTGGGATCGTGGCACAGGCACCAGACCAGACACACGATGACCGCCAGAGCGTAATGGGCGAGGCGTCGCAGGCCGGAGGGGGGCGCGAGGTTCAACAGCACCGCGCAGATCGGCGCGGGCAACATCGTCGTCGTCAGGTTGAGCTCGAGGACGGGAAGTGCCTGGCGCAATGCCTGCGCAATACCGGCGGCGGGCGCGCGGACGAGCACATATTGAACGGTCCAGCACACCGTGCCCATTGCGGCAACCGCGAGCAGAAATCCCATGCCGCCGAACAGGCTTCGCAGGCGCTCGATCGGGATCGCTCGGTACCGATGCGGAAGGGTTATGGTCGGTGCATTCATTCGCTCGCGCCCTTGAGCACCGGGATTGTGACATAGTGCCGTGAACGCCGCCGCCGTGCCCGGCGCTGCGGGTGCGTGCTGACTCCCAAAAAAGTCGCCTCCACTTCCGAAAGCTCCGCTTCGGTCGGAAATTCCTGGCGAATCGCCGGGTGGGCGGTGATTCTCGCTCGCGCCGGATGGCTTTCGACGAATCACAACCAAATCACTTGGGGGAAAGCTCTATGAAAAACACACTCATCGGAATTGCTTTCGTCACGACCGCAACGCTGTTCGGATTGTCTGCGCATGCGAACTGTGCGTATCCGCGCGTTGAGTCCGAGCGGCACGTTCCTCCGATCCAGAATCACCCGCACTTCGGACCCCATGAGGGCATCGTGGGAACCTGGCTTGCGAGCTACCCGAATGGGCTGGCATTCATTCAATGGCACAGCGACGGCACTGAATGGGAGAATATAGATCTGGCCCCGGCGACGGGAAACATCTGCATGGGTTCCTGGGAAGCGACAGGTCCGTGGACCTATACCCGTAATCACTACGGCTGGCTCTTCGATCCCAGCGGAAACAACATCGGATATTTCAACGAGACTGAGACCGACACGCTCGCGGCGGATGGCAACTCATATTCGGGTACCAACGTTACGGTTTTCTACGACACCAACGGCAACGTAGTGCCGGCACCCGGAGCACCGGCGCCGCCGCCGCCGGGGGGATACCCGGGTACGTCCTCGGCGGTTCGCATCGCACCGTAGTATCGTAAGGTCCGCAAAGCGGATGCTCCCGTCGTCGCGGACTCCGCGGCGGCGGGAGCTCCGAAGTACGGTATGATGACCATGGACTCGCCGCTCGTCGCCGGAGAAACCGTTGGAACGCCGATGGCTGGGCCCACGCCGGGCCATTCTCCTTTTGACTCTGGCCCTCGCAGCCCCGCACGGGGCCTGGGCCGCCTGCGATGAGCGCTGCCTCGATGCGCTCGCCAACCGGTATCTGCAGGCGCTTCTCGCGCACGACCCCGCCGAGCTTCCCACGACCAAGGACGTACGCTTCACGGAGAACACGATCGAGCTGCCCCTCGGCCAGGGGCTGTGGACGACGATCAGCGGGCTCAAGACCTACCGCCATCTCATTCCGGATCCGGACTCGGGCCAGGTCGGCCTCTATGCCGCGATCGAGGAGAATGGAACAGGGGCTCTGCTCGCGGCGCGTTTGAGATTGCGAGGCGAGCGGGTCTCTGAGCTCGAGACGATCGTCGTGCGGGCCGGAGACATGGGGGCCTTCTTGAGGACCGATGCGACGGATGTGCAGCCGGGCTTCAAGGAGCTCGTCCCGCCGGCGCGCCGCGCCTCCCGCCAGGATCTGATCGCGACGGCCAATCTCTACTTCGAAGGGCTCGAGCAGAGCAGCGGCGAGATCGTGCCATTCAGCGAGGAGTGTCAGCGTTTCGAGAATGGTGTGCAGACAGCGGGCAGCGCCCGATCCGGCATGCGCCCACGGCCGCCCATGAAGCTGCCGGACGGCCGGACCTGGTCGATGCCGACGGGCTGCCGTGCATCCTTCGACACGCGGATGTTCAGCTATATCTCGCGCATCGACCACCGGCGCTTCCCCGTCGTCGACCGCTCGCGCGGCGTGGTCATGTCCTTCGTCATGTTTCAGCACGAGGGCAATGTGAAGGCCGCGGACGTGCCCGGCGTCGGCAAGGTGGCGATGTCACCGGCTGCGTTGCGGCCGTTCTCGGTCGTCATTGCGGAGACCTTCGAGATCAAGAGCGGCAAGATCCGCGACATCGAGGCGGACATGACGAAGCTCCCCTACGGCGCGGGCACGGGGTGGACGCCGTAACGGCCGCGCGGCGTGGACGCGGCCGCTAGCCCTCGAGGAACCGGTATCTCAGCTCGGCACGCGCGTGTCGCTCGATGCGGCCGGCCGATGTGCCGGTGAAGTGCGCGGGGAAGAAAATCGCTCCCGAGTCGGCGTGCCGCTCGAGAAGGCGCTGCCTTGTCGCGCTCGCCCGGGCCGGATCCTCGTCGGCGAAGAATCCCGCATCCGGCCGGACGATCTGGATCGGATGGTGGAAGCAGTCGCCGGAGAAAATGGCGGGCTCGGCCCCGCACTGGGCGATCACGCAGAGATTGCCCGGCGAGTGACCGCTCGCATCCTCGAGCCAGACACCATCGCCGATCTCGCGGTGGATGCGCGTATCCATGTCCACGATATCGGCACGGCCGGCGTCCAGGATCGGTGCGACGCTGTCCTCGAAGGCTTCGCGGTGCGTCGCTTCGTGGCGCTGCGTGCTGAAGTACTCCAGATCTTTCCTGCCGAAGAGGTACCGCGCGTTGGGAAACGTCGGCACCCACCGGCCATTCTCGAGCCGCGTGTTCCACCCGACATGGTCGAAATGCAGGTGGGTACACATCACGAGATGGATGTCCTGCGGCTTCAGGCCGGAGCGCGCGAGATTCTCGAGATACGGGCTCTTGAGGTGGCTCACGGAAGCGAGGCTTCTCTGCTTGTCGTTCCCGCAGCAGGTATCGATCAGCATGTTCCGCCCGTCCACGCGCAGGACGTAGCTGTGAACGCTGATCCGCATGCCCGCGCGATCCGGAGCATCGGCGAGATCGCCATCCCAGTACCAGCTCTTGAGACGAGCCAGGTCGTGTTCGGTGATGCTCGGGAGCGCTACGGCGAGCGGAATGACCGCATCGCCCTCGTAGACGCGCGAGATGCGCAAGCGGCCCAGGGTGAGGTCTCTCATGGACGGTGGCTTCTAGCGCAGCAGGCACATCGCGTCAATGCTCGCGCGGGGCGGGATCGCCGGTTCCGCAGCTATAATCGTGGGTCACAGAGCCGTCGATCGACCGCGACGGCCCGAGGAGCCGCCATGTCGACGCGAACCTGCTTGCTCACCGGTGCGATCTTCACGTGGGCGCTCACGCTGGCGGGACAGGCACTCGCCGCCGAGGCGACCCCGGCGAATGCCTTGCTCGCGAGCTCCAAGGGAGATCACACCCTCGCGATCGTCGATCCCGCATCCGACCGGGTGATCGCCAGGATGCCGATCGGCCCGGATCCGCACGAGGTCATCGCGAGCGATGACGGCAGGACCGCCTACGTCTCGAACATGGGAAATTCCAACCTGCATCGCATCGACGTTCTCGACCTCGTCGGGCAACGGGCTCTCGATCCCATCGACACCGGCCCGCTGACCGGCGTGCATGGCCTTGCCGTCTCGCCCGGCAAGCTGTGGTTCACGGCGCAGGGCGCCATGGCCCTCGCGCGGCTCGACGTCGCCTCCCGGCGTGTGGACTGGATCATGGGAACGGGCCAGAGCTGGACTCACATGCTGATGCTCACACCGAACCTCAGGGGCATCTACGCGACCAATGTCATGTCCGGATCGGTCAGCATCTTCGCGCTCGAGCCGGCCCCCGTGCCGGCCTTCGCGCCGCCTCCGGGTGCGCGCGGCCCGAACGCGAACCTCGCCCGCCCGCT
>JASHUC010000369.1 GCA_030040235.1 Gammaproteobacteria bacterium
GTGCATTATCGCGAACCGTTTCTGCGTCTATGGATGACGCTCAAGCTCCGGCAAGCGCCCAGCTTGTTGCCGAACGCGGCGCCGCTGCTGGCGACGGGGGAGCACGCGCTGTTCTTGCCGTACCTCACTGAAGCGCTCAAGGCTCAATAACATGAGCGATGCGGCATTATCGCGGTTGGCGGCGCGAGTGGGCGGAGAGCTCCGGCGGGCGCATCTACGCGTGGTGACGGCCGAGTCCTGCACGGCGGGCTGGATTGCGAAAGCGCTCACCGACACGCCGGGGAGCTCGGAGTGGCTCGATAGCGGCTATATCACCTACTCGAACGAGGCGAAGCGGCGGATGCTCGGGGTGTCCGCGCGCACCCTCGAGCGCTTCGGCGCCGTGAGCGAGCAGACCGTTCGCGAGATGGCGCGCGGGAGCCTGCGCGCCTCTCGGGTGGAGGTCTCCATCGCCGTGAGCGGAATCGCGGGACCGGAGGGCGGCACACGCGCCAAGCCGGTCGGGACCGTGTGGTTCTGCGTGGCGCGCCGGCACGGGCGATCGATCGCGGTGCAAACCGCGCGCGCGAGGTTCACCGGCGGACGGGATGCCGTGCGGCGCAAATCCGTCGCGCGCGCGCTGCGGCTGCTGGCGCGTCAGCTGCCGCGATGAGCGGCGCGAAGGAGCCGCGCCGCAGGCTCTTCTTTGCGCTGTGGCCCAAGGCGGCGATGCAGGCGGCACTCCTCGCGGCTGCGAGCCGCACCCTCGAGTCGCTGCGAAGCGGCCGCCCGGTTCCGAGCGAGAACCTGCATCTGACACTCGCTTTCCTCGGCTCTGTGCCCGAGTCCTCGATGCCGGTGCTCGAGGAGACGGCGCGCCAGGTCCATCCAGCGTCCGCGCTCGCACTGACGCTCACTTTCGATGCGATCGAGTACTGGGGGCGTGCGCAGATCCTGTGCGCCGCCGCGCATCCACCCAAGGAGGCGAACGAGGCGGCATCGCTCGCCGAGATGCTGAAGCAGGCGCTGCTCGAGAGCGGTTTTACTCCGGATCTCAAGCCCTTCCGTCCGCACGTGACGCTTGCACGTCAGGTGAGGCACCGTCCGCTGGAGCGCACGCTGCCCGAGGTGACCTGGACGTTCAACGATTTCGCGCTCATCGAGAGCCGCACCATGCCGGCCGGGTCGCTATACAGTATCGTTGCATCGTGGGCCCTGTATAGGATCTGAAAAATCACGCGAAGCCACCTCTTTCCAAGGTCCGACACCGGTCTCATTGTGGGATAATCGCGCGAACGCATCGCGAGGACTTCGCAGAATGGACGACAATCGCAAGAAGGCGCTCGCCGCCGCATTGGGACAGATCGAGAAGCAGTTCGGCAAGGGCTCGGTCATGCGCCTCGGCGAGGCTCCCTCGTCCTGGGACGTCGAGGCAGTCTCCACCGGCTCGTTGGGGCTCGACATCGCGCTCGGGGTCGGAGGACTGCCTCGCGGACGCGTCGTCGAGATCTTCGGTCCGGAGGCCTCGGGCAAGACCACTCTCACGCTGCAGGTCGTGGCGGAGATTCAGCGCAACGGCGGCACCGCCGCATTCGTCGATGCCGAGCACGCGCTCGATCCGGCCTACGCGGAGAAGCTCGGCGTCAACGTGAGCGAGCTGCTCGTCTCGCAGCCGGATACCGGCGAGCAGGCGCTCGAGATCACCGACATGCTGGTGCGCTCCGGCGCGGTGGATCTCGTCGTGATCGACTCCGTGGCCGCCCTGACGCCCAAGGCAGAAATCGAAGGCGAGATGGGCGAGATGCAGGTCGGGCTGCAGGCGCGCCTGATGTCACAGGCGCTGCGCAAGCTCGCCGGCAACATCAAGCGCTCGAACACCATCGTGATCTTCATCAATCAAATTCGCATGAAGATCGGCATCATGTTCGGCAATCCCGAAACCACCACCGGCGGCAACGCGCTGAAGTTCTACTCCTCCGTACGGCTCGACATCCGCCGCATCGGGGCGATCAAGAACGGCGAGGAAGTCGTCGGTAACATGACGCGCGTGAAGGTCGTGAAGAACAAGGTCTCCCCGCCCTTCCGCGAGGCGGAGTTCGAGATCATGTACGGCCTGGGCATCTCCCGCGAAGGCGAGATCATCGAGCTCGGCAGTCAGCAGGGCATCATCGAGAAGTCGGGCACCTGGTACAGCTATCGCAGCGAGCGCATCGGACAGGGCAAGGACAACGCGCGCACCTATCTGCAGCAGCACAAGGACGTGGCGCGCGAGATCGAGGAGCAGATCCGGACGCGGCTGCTGCCCGTCCGCCAGGCACGCAACGGGGATCAGGCGAACACCGCCTGAGCGCCGATTCGCAAGCCGTGCGCGCCGCCGCGCTCGCGCTGCTCGCGCGACGCGACTTCGCCAGCGCGGAGCTGCGCGCGCGGCTCGAGCGGCGCGGATTCGAGCGCTCCCTCATCGAGGCCGCGCTCGTCGATCTCACCGCCGAGCATGCGCTCGATGACCGGCGCTTCGCGCAAGCCTACATCGCCTACCATGCGGGCCGGGGCCAGGGTCCCGTGCGGCTCGCCGCCGATTTGAGGGCACGCGGCCTTCCCGCGGAGCTCATCGAGGCGGCGCTCGCGGCGGGCCCGGACTGGCACGCGCTCGCTGCGGAGGTGCGGCGGCGCCGGTTCGGCCCGGAAAGCCCCGAATCCCGGAGGCAGATGAGCCGGCAAGCGCGCTTTTTGCAGTATCGGGGCTTTTCATCGGATCATAT
>JASHUC010000033.1 GCA_030040235.1 Gammaproteobacteria bacterium
CGAAGGCCGTGGAGTTCTATCTGCCGGCCGCCGAGCTCAAGAATGTGAGCGTCGCGTTCCGCGATCCCGGACCTGCGCTCGTGCGGGGCGACCGCGTGCTGCTCGCACAAGCCGTCAACAACCTCATCGACAATGCGCTCAAGTACGTTCCCGAGGGCGGCAGGATCGCCGTCGAGGTGCTGCGCCGGCAGGACGGCACGATCGGGATCCTGGTGGCGGACGACGGTCCGGGCATTCCCGATGCGGAGAAGCCGAAGGCGGCACAACGGTTCTATCGCGGGGATGCGAGCCGTGGGACCCCGGGGGTGGGGCTCGGATTGAGTCTCGTCGAAGCGGTCGCGAAGCTGCACGGCGGTGCACTCGAGCTCACCGACAATCATCCGGGACTGCGCGCGCAGATGACGGTGGAGCGCGGCGCTCAGGCGCAGCCGGTCGAGACGCGGCAAAGCGAAGCACGCGGGGAGAGAGTGGGGGCGGTCGAAGGGGCGTGAGGCGGCATCCTCGGCGAGCCTCGATGCGCTCTCGCGAGATCAACCCTCACCTCGCCGGGCCCCCGCACCCGAGTCCCGGCTTCGTCCGCGCGTCGAACTCGGCGATGAACGAGCGAATTCTCTTCAGGTTCGCGTAGGTGTCCACCGCGAGGATCGTGTTGCTGTTCGGGTCCGCGACCAGATGGCCCCATTGGGGCATGAGCGGTCTCAAGATCGGGATGAGCCTCGGGGCGCAGGCGTTCTTGACCGCGACCGCCATATTGGCGAATTGATCGTCGGGCAGCTCCTTGCCCTTGGCGACGGTCGGCAGAGGCATCCAGCGCGCTTGGCCGATCGGCACCACCTGCACGTAGTTGTTGAGCTCGATGGCGGTGAATCCGTTGACCCGAAGGATCGTGAGGAAGTCGGCGTAGGTGATCTGATCGAGCTTCTGGCCGAACAGAACCACACTCGATTGGGCGTCGGGGTCGACGACCACGCGCTGGTGAATGTTCGCAGCAACCCGCTCGATGAGGAGCCTCAAGGGCACGCTGCCCGCTTCGGCCGCAGCGGCGGAGGCGTGCGCCGCATCCTGCGGCGCAGCGGCGAGGCGGAGCTCGTGCGCAGTGCCGGGCTTCGATGGCGAGTCGGGCCCGAAACCGGGCTGCGTGAGCGCGACAGAGGTGAAGGTCGCAAGCGCGAGGGACGCGGCGAGCTTCGTCCGGATCGAGGTGGGTCTGAAGCGCGCGATCATGGTGAGCCTTCCTTTGAGGTCGGTGTATCGGTCGGCGATTCCGAGGCCGTGGATCAGCGCGATCTCCGCGCCCTGAGCGTCGCTGAGTTGCACGAGCATCTCGCCGTACGCATCGCGCTCATCCCCGCAGAGGTGCCGGAGCACGCGAGCATCGCAGGCGGATTCCATGTCGGAGCGCATGAGCCGCACGGCGAGCCACACGAGGGGATTGAACCAGTGAAGGAGCTGCGCGCAGGCCGCGAGCCAGTTGACGAGCACGTCCGCGCGCTTCACGTGCGCGAGCTCGTGCAAAAGAACGTGGCGCAGCCGCGAGCCGTCGAGGCGCTCGTTGAGGCCCAGAGGCAGGAGGAGCGCCGGGCGCCACCACCCGAAAAGAACCGGCGAGTCGATCTGGCGGCTCTCGAGGAGCCTCACCGGCCGGCGCACGCCGAGCTCCGCTCTGCAGGCCTCGAAAGCCCTGACGCTGCTCCCCTTCAGGGCTCGAGCCGCGAGCCGGATGCGCCGGAACTTCAGGAGATTGCGCAGATACAGGGAGGCGAGCACGACGGCCCCGGCCGCCCAGAGGAGCATGAGCCACGGCAGAAAAGACCCGAACGTTGCGCGGCGAGGCGCCGGGGCGGGGCGCCGAGCGTTGGCGAGCGTCGCTTGCGGTGCGGGGAGCGAAGCGCGGGTCACGGCTCCGGGCAGGCGAGCGTGCAGGGGAGCGTGCATGCGAGCTTGGATTGCCGCAGAAGACGCAGTGAGGCCCGCGGCGACCGCCTCCGGGCGAGCTGATTGCCCCGGCATCGCCAGAGGAACGTGCGGCCCGAGCGGACAGAGGAGGCAGACGAGCACCGGGAGCCAAAGTGCGTGGCGCCATGGCGAGGCAGCGGCCGGCGGCAGCAGGCACCTGAGGAACGCCACTGCGCCGATGAGCACCGACCCTTTCATGGAGGAAGCCGCGATCCAGGTCGCGACGTGAAGGAGAGGCATCGACGGTTGCAGCATGGCCTCGGACTCCCCGCGCTACTTCTCGTTGAGGAGCTTCCTCAACTCGCGTTTCTCTTCCGCGGTGAGCGGACGGTGGCGGACGAAGTGGGCGATCATCGGGGTGAGCGCGCCGTCGAATACGCGATCGATGAAGCTCTCGGCCGCCCGGCGCGCGCAGTTCTCGCGCGAGACGGCCGGGTAGTAGTGATAGACGCCATCGATCACGGTGTTATCGACCGCCCCCTTCCTGACCAGCCGGTTGAGCATGGTGCGCACCGTCTTCGGGTGCCACTTCCGGGCCGGAGCGAGCCGCTCGGCGAGCTCGTTCACGCTCACGGGCGAGCGCTCCCACAGCGCCTTCATGACCTGCCATTCGGCCTCGGAGATCGCGGGGGATCGCTTCATGGTCTGACCGCCCTGTCTTACAACTGTAAGCTCGAAGGAAGCTTACACATGTAAGCTCTAGACCGCAAGCGCCAAGGTTGCATCCGGCCTGCGCCGCCCTCACCCTACCGCCATTCGCGAGGAGCACCCCGCTTGCGCGCAGCCGTCGTCCGGGCATTCGGACCGCCCGAAACCATCAGCGTCGAAGAGCGACCGGTACCCACACCCGCCGCGGGCGAGATCGTCGCGCAGGTTCTGGCGGCCGGCGTCAACTTCGCCGATCTGTTGATGGTCGCGGGGCGCTATCAGGTCAAGCCGGCCCTGCCCTTCGTTCCCGGCATCGAGTTCTGCGGCATCGTCACGAGCGCCGGATCACAGGTCCGTCGCTTTCGTCCGGGCGATCGCGTGATGGGCGCAACGAGCGCCGGGGGGTGCTTCGCCGACCAGGTCGCCGTCGCGGCCGATCAGGTCTTTCAGGCACCCGAGAGCTTGCCGCTCGAGCTCGCCGCGCAATTCGTGGTGGCCCATGGAACCGCCGCCTACGCGCTGAAACGTGCCGAGCTGCAAGCCGACGAGACCGTCCTCGTGGGAGGTGCCGGCGGCGGAGTGGGCATCGCGGCCGTCGCCGTTGCCGCGCGCACGGGAGCGCGCGTTCTCGCCGCCGCGAGCTCCTCCGAGAAGCTCGAAGCCGCCGCCGCTCACGGCGCACACCAGACGATCCGTTACGAGCCCGGGTCACTTCGAGCGGCGGTCTCCGAGCTCACCCACGGCCGGGGCGTGGAGGTCGTGCTCGATACCGTGGGCGGGACGTTCTTCGACGAGGCGCTGCGCTGCACGGCGCGCGGCGGCCGAGTGCTCGTCGTGGGCTTTGCGAGCGGCTCCCTGCCGCGGATTCCCGCCGAGTACCTGCTGCTCAAGAATCTAACGGTGCTCGGGATCGGCTTCGGAGGCGTCCTCGCGGAGAAGCCGGCCGAGGCGGGCGCAATCATCGATGAGCTCTTGATGCTCAATACCGAGCGGCCCTTCAGGGCCGAGGTCGGCGGCCGCTTTCCTCTCGAGGAGGCTTCGCGCGCTCTGCGGCGGCTCGCCGAACGTGCCGTCGTCGGCAAGCAGCTCGTCCTGCCGCCGCCCTCGGGTCAGTGAGACGTCAGTGAGAGCCGCCCCGTCGCCAGGCGTAGTAGGTGTCGAGCACTTTCAGCCGGTCGAGGTGGGGAATGGGGGCCGGCCCGGGGTCCACGCCAAATCGCATCACGAACGGATGCGTATCGCTGAATGGGGGCCAGTGGGGCAGACCCTCGCCGTTTGGGTCCCCGTGGGTTGCGAAGTTGACCCAGAAGCCCTGCATCTCCTCGGAGAGGGCGCGATCCTCGGGCGTCGGAAGCGGGCGTCCACCGATCCCGAGATTGCCGAACACGTAGGCGACCTCCTGCCCGTGAGGCGACCCGTTGGGATCCCGTTTGCTCGGCAGGTCGAAGTAATACATGTAGGCCCTGTGCTTGCCATAGGAGGACTCCAGGCTCGCCCAGGTGTACTGGCCCCAATCGAAGGTGGTATCACTGCGCAGCTGCGTTGCGGAGCGCGTGGCCTGGGCGTCGGTAGCGTGCGGATACGCCGCGAGAATGGCATCGGCCTCTTGCCCGTACCCGCGGCTCACCTCGGCCTCGAAGGCTCGAGCATCGGTCTTGCGCGCGCCGAAGGCCGCCGCCTCGTCGGAAACGTCGCCGACCAGAATGGGGGTGTCGTTGAATCGGCCGCGGCGCCAGAGCTCGTACTGATCCGCGGTGATGACGTAGCCGTCGACCGGCGGCCAGAAACGCACGTCGCGGCTGCGCTGGCTCGCCACGATCTTCTGCGCCGGCAGGGCGCGCGCCTGCGCCAGGGTCCGAGCGCCCAGGCCCGCAAGCCACTTCTCACCGCCCGCCTCGGCCATCCGCAGCGTCTCGATGCTGCCTCCCCCCCAGTTCGAATCCTCGGGCGGCATGAAGTTGGCGCCGCTCTCGGAGATCACGGCGTGAAACAGCCCCTTCGCAAGCGGTGAGCCGGCGAGCATGCTGACCGAGAACCCTCCGGCGGAATGGCCGAGGAGGGTCACCCTGGACGGATCGCCGCCGAATTTCGCGATGTTTCTCTGAATCCACCTGAGTCCGGCGATCTGATCGAGGAGGCCGTAGTTGCCCGAGCCATGGCCGCTTTCCTTGCTGAGGGCGGGCGTGGCGAGGAAGCCGAGCGCGCCGACGCGGTAGGCGATGCTGACGAACACGACGCCTTTCTTAGCGAAGTGGGTGCCGTCGTAGAGCGGGGCGCTCGTCATCCCACCCGTGAAGCCACCGCCGTAGATCCAAGCAATGACGGGCCGCTTCTCACCCGCTGTGCGGGCGGAAGTCCACACATCGAGGTACAGGCAGTCCTCGCTCATCGAGACCCCGGGGGACATGCGCTGTGCCAGCACCGGCTCCTGCATGCACGCGGGTGCGAAGGCGGTGGTCTCGCGCACTCCGGGCCAGCGTTTGACCGGCTCGGGCGCCCGCCAGCGCAACCGCCCCAGGGGCGGGGCCGCGAACGGGATGCCCTTGAACGCCGCAACCCCATCGACGAACGTCCCTGCAATCTCGCCGCCCGTGACGTGAGCGTGCGTGATCTGCGCCATCGCGGGTGCCGCTGCGCCCGAGAGCGCGAGCGCGATCATCGGAGCATTCCACATGGCCTTCATGGGTCTCATAGCCTCTCTGCGCGCTGATCCGTGCCGGCCGGTGCGAGCTGTGCCAGCACTTCCTCGTGCACGCGACGCGCCTGCGCCGCATCCGGATTCAATGCCTGCACGCACACCTGATCGGCGCCCGCATCCCAGTGCTCGCGGATGCGCGCCCGAATCGCATCGATGCTGCCCCACGCGACGAGCGCATCGACCAGCCGATCCGAGCCATTGCCAGCGAGGTCCGCGTCCGTGAAGCCGAGCCGTTTCAGGTTGTTCGCGTAGTTCGGTGCGGCCAGATAAAAGCCGATGGCCTGACGTGCGACGGCGCGCGCCTTGGCCGGATCGCGCTCGAGCAGGACTTTCTGCTCCGTGCAAAGCCACTTGCCGGGTCCGAGGATGCGGCGCGCCTGCGCGGTGTGCTCCGGGTTGACGTTGTAGGGATGCGCGCCCTGTGCCATGCGGGCCGAGAGCTCGAGCATCTTCGGGCCGAGCGCGGCGAGCACGATGGGCGGCGGCTCGGCGGGGGCCGGAGCACCATACGGCACCTGGGCCATCTGCTCGAGATACGAGCGCATGCGGCTCACGGGCTTGGGATCGTAGGAATGCCCACGAACCCCCTCGACCATGTGGGCGTGCGAGACGCCGAGCCCGAGCAGGAAACGCCCGCCCGAGAGCTCAGCGAGCGTCAGCTGGGCCGAGCGCATCGCGAGCGCATCGCGCGCGTAGATGCTCGCGATGCCGGTGGCGACGATCAGCCGGCGCGTGCGGGCGAGCAGCCAGCCGGCGAACGCAAGCGGATTACGCCCGCGAGCCTCCGGCATCCAGAAGGTGGAGTAGCCCCAGCCCTCCGCGCGCAGGGCGAGGGAGGCGAGCTCCTCCGCCGTCATCCCGTCGGTGAACGCCCAGACGCCGAGCTTGCCGAGTTGCATGGGGCGATTGTACTCCGGCGCCGGGCGCAGGCCCTCGGACTACGGCACTACACACTGTCCTTCCAGCCCGATGAGCTGCGAGGACGACATTTGATATATCTGCATAGATATGGCATATTTATGCATATGCGAACCACCCTGATCATAGACGATGAGCTGCTTGCCCAGGCGCAGGAGCTGAGCGGGCTGCGCAAAAAGACCGCGGTGCTGCACGCGGGCCTGCGGGCGCTCATCGCCCGTGAGAATGCGCGCCGGCTAGGGGCGCTGGGGGGCACCGAACCCGGCCTGAGGCCGATCTCTCGCAGGCGTGCACGGCCTACCCGCTGATGCTCGTCGATACGTCAGTCTGGGTAGATCATCTACGTCGAGGCAACGGCACTCTGGTTGACCTGCTGGAACAGGCCCGGGTCTGGATCCATACCTTCGTGATTGGAGAACTGGCCTGCGGAAATCTCGCGCAGCGCGCCAAAGTTCTCGGTTTGCTCGCAGCCCTGCCGCACGTGCCGATCGCAGGTCATGACGAGGCACTCGCGTTCGTGGAAACTCACCGTCTGATGGGGCGAGGTCTCGGCTGGATCGACGTCCACCTGCTCGCCTCTGCGAAGCTGGCGAAGCTGCCCTTTTGGACCATGGACAAACGGCTCGCTGCGGTTGCCACCGAGCTTCGCTTGCGAAATTGAGTTGGGCGTCGCGGTTCGCCGCGGAGCAGTGGGAGCGCCACCTGCCCACGCAGACCAACCCCTCGCGTTATCGAACTCAACAGTACGACTCCCAATATGACGCTACTGGGAGACGCGATGGGCGCTGAACCGAACTACCGCAAGCTCGTGCGGATGGGGTACCTTGCAGTAATTCACCCGATGCACACTGACTGAAGAGGGGAAGCCGTGATGAGAACGATGATTTCGCGCCAACGCCCGGTTGCTGCGCTTTTGGCATGCCTCGCGACCGCCGCCCTCCTCCCCGCAAGCGCGCTTGCGGCGAGCGGGCACTGCGATCGGGCCTGTCTGGATCACATGGTCGATGCCTACTTTGCCGCGCTCGTGGCGCACGATCCGTCGCAGGTGCCGATCGCACCGGGTGCGAAGTTCGTCGAGAACACGGTGCCGCTGCAGCCCGGCGAGGGCCTGTGGAAGACGGCCTCGGAGGTCCCGGCCACCTTCAAGATCTACGTTCCGGACCCGGTCGCCGAGCAGGTCGGCTTCATCGGCGTGATGCAGGAGAACGGCAAGCCCATCGAGATCGGCCTGCGGCTCAAGATCCGCGACGGCAAGATCACCGAGATGGAGCATCTGATCGCCCGCAATCTGCGCCCGGCGAGCCTGAAGAATCTTCAAACACCGCGTCCGGCCTTCCTCGAGAAGGTGCCGCGCGATGAGCGTACCCCGCGCTCGCAGATGCTGAAGATCGCTTATTCCTATTACACCGCGCTCGTCACGGGCAACGGCCATGCGGCACCGTTCGCGGACGATTGCGTCCGGCACGAGAACGGCATGCAGACCACCACCAATACCGCCCGCACCGCGACCCCGATCGGCAACGCCGGCGGCATGTCGAAGCTCGGGGCGTTCGGCTGCGCACGGCAGCTCGACACCCACCTCTTCGACTACATC
>JASHUC010000370.1 GCA_030040235.1 Gammaproteobacteria bacterium
CGCGCCGATCTTCCCCGGTGCCTCGCTCGGATGCGCGATGCGGGTGGTGAGCTTGGTGAGGGAACGCAGCAGGCCCGGCTGATCGGGCGTCTCGTGCAGCGCGCCGAACCCTCGGCCGATCTGCCCGAGCGGGATCTGGCCGACGAGAAACAGCACTCGCGCACCGAGGGCGTAGGCGGTCGCGAGCGCCGCGCCGGCGTTGAGGAGTCCGGGGCCCGGGACGACGCTGCACACCGCGACCTCGCCCCCGGCCATTGCATAGCCGAGCGCCATGTAGCCTGCGCCCTGCTCGTGGCGCGTATGGATCACGCGAATGCGGTCACCCGCATCGTGGAGGGCGTTGTAGAGCCAGTCGTTCTGGATGCCCGGCAGGCCGAACAGGACCTTGATGCCATGGGCCAGCAAGGACTCGACCACGGCCTCCCCGCCCGTCACGCTGCGAATCACGCCTTGTGCTCCCCCACCGGCAGGGGCAACTCGACGTCGAGCAGGTCGCGACCGATCAGAATCCTGCCGTCGAAGTGGGCGGCCGCACGAGCCCTGAGCCGATTCTCGTCGATCGGACCGAATGCCCCGAGCGGGGAGAGGATCAGCATCCGCACGCCCGCCTCGCGCGCGATCCGGGCGGCACCCTCGGGCTGGCTATGCACGCGCAGCATCCGATTGACGACGGGCTGAACCCTTGCCGCCGGCAGGTACTTCTCCGCATCGTCGAGATAGAGCGATTCGTGCACGAGTATGTCCGCGCCGCGGGCGAGGGCGCCGAGGCTGCGCGTCGGCACGGTATCTGCGGAAAACACCACCGAGCCGCTCGGCGTATCGAACCGGTAGGCAAACACCTTCTCGACCGGCGGATGGTCCACGAGCACGCAGCGCACCCGCATCTGCTCGTCATCGACGATCTCGCCCGCCTCGGCGATCTCGCGCACCCGGACGAGGTCGCGCAGATGGGGCCGGTCCTCGTCCGCCACGCGATAGCGGATGTCCTGCGCGAAGAGCTCGAGGTACAGCTCCATCATGCGCGCGAGTGGCGGCGGTCCGATCAACTCGACCGGTTGCGTGAGCAGCGACCAGCTCTGGTGGATCAGCAGCCCGAAGTCGGCCACGTGATCGATGTGGTGGTGGGTGATCCAGATGCGCCTGAGCGAGGAGAGCGCGATGCCGGCGCGCACCAGCTGGCCCCCGACGCCGTTGCCGCAATCGATGACGCTCGTGTGATCGCCGAGGACCAGCGCGTGAGAGGCCGCGTTCCGGTTGAGCTTTGGCGTCGGGCCTCCCGATGACCCGAGAATCACGAGCTTTGAAGTCACGGTGGAAGCGCCGCAGCTCGCCACATCAGTGATGGCTGACTTAGATCATATACGAATTTCTATAGAATACGGGCGCAAACGCGCGCCGCGCCCAGGGCGGCCGGCGCGCACCGCCGGCAGCGCGCGAAGCCAACCGCTGGTGCGCCGCAGGGGTATCCTGCCGTTCAGCGGCAGTGCGGGTCGGCAGGGCCGCAGGCGACCCAGGCATGATCGTGCCACCAGCGATGGTGATCGCGATCGTAATAGCCCTCTCGGGGCGCAACGACACAGCCCGATACAAACATCATCAGCAGAGCCACCAAACAGCTGCCCACAGCGACAGGCCGGATGCTTCTCATGGATCCTCCCGGTTCGTAGAACCTCAAGCGCGCGGCGTCATACTCCGCCGCATGGCCAAGTCAACGCAAGGATCATGCCCGTGCGGCATTGCGGCGTCCGTGGACGCCCTGCGCGGCGAGCCACTCTGCGAGCTCGGGGATGCGCACTCGGGCGAGCTCCCGGGGCTCGAGCTTGTGCAAGCCTCCACCGTACACGCGGGCCTCGCCCAGCAGCTCCTCGGGCTCGATCGCCCGTAGCATCGACCAGACCTCGCGGATCGCGGCCGGATCGCGCTCGAGCACCCCCGCAAGAGGCTGCGACGGATACATCGCCAGATACACGTTGCTCACCGTGGCGCGCGAGCCATTGAGAATGAAACGGAATGGACCGGCGCGCGCGCCGCCCATGCGCCCGAGATAGGTACAGACGATCGGCGCCGCCGGCCGGCGCTCCTGCCGGTACCAGGGCGCTCGATGGCGGCAGAGGTAGCCCGCGTGGACACCGCGGGCCCGGCCCTCGACGAGATACGCCGCGAGGCTCGGATAGCGCGCGCCGATTTCATCCTCACCGAGATCGAGGTCGAGCAGGAAGAGCCGGTGCGCGATCTCCGGTGTGCCATCGTACCTCGCCTTCACCTCATCATCGGGCAGATAGCGCGGGCCCGGCAGTATCGGCCTGAGCGCCTGCCTCGGCAGATCGAGCTCGACGATCCTGCTTTCGGGCAGGATGAAGTAGCGGTTGCCGCCGGTTGCAATGCCCCGCTGGATGCGAAAGAAGCTCGCGAGCCTCGGGACGGCGCTGCCGCCCCGCAGCGTGCCACTGCACGAACGCGTCCATTTGCCCTCGGGCCTGAGCGCCCGTGCCGGCAGGTCTCGCACGAGCCGCGGCGCGAGCAGCGAGCCTCCGAGCGTGAATCTCACGTGATGATCGACCGGCGGTGGAATGCCCCGGAACCACACGATGGCCGAGGAGACGAGCGCGTCGGCAAACTGAACGTCCTCGGGGTCGAACCGATGAATGTGCAGGAGCGTGACCCGTGTGAGGAGATAACGCTTGAGGGCCTGCCCGTACCTTACGTCCATGAACTCGCTCGGAACCAGCCAACCGGCGATGCCACCCTCGGCGAGCCAGGGGTGCGCCAGCCCGATGAAGTGGCCATAAAGGCCCGCGAGGCCCCCGAGCCTCATCCCACTCACCCGTCGCGTGCGCAGCCGCAGACGCACCTTGTCGTCGGCCTTCAAATGATGGTGCCGCACGTAGGGCGGGTTGCACACGAGCAGATTGAAGCGCCGCCCCGGCGCAGCACGCGTGAAATCCTCCACCCGAACCGCAAGACCCTCGCCGCCCCAGAGCTCGCGCGCCGCCGCGGCGAAATGCGCATCCACTTCGAAGCCCAGAGCCGCCGCGATTCGCCTTCGCGGCACGAGCGCGCGCAGCGCCGCGTAGAAGGACCCGCTGCCGACCGCCGGGTCGAGAAAGCGCAGCGGCTCACCCGGGGTGAGCAGAGCCAGCCCGTAGTGCAGCATCTCGGCGGCGAGCGCGCTCGGCGTTGCAAACTGCCCGAGACGATTGCGCTGCGCACGGGGGCGCGCCGCATCGAGCGAGCGCTGCAGGGCGAGCCGCGCCTCCTCCAGGCGAAAGATGTCGCGGGACATGCGTGCTATTCTTTCATAGACAGCATGGCACAGTTCATCGAGACCACGCTCATCGCCGTCGGCGCGCTGCTGCCGATCGTCGACCCGCTCGGAGGCGCACCCATCTACCTCGCCATGATCACGGGCCTGACACCGGCCGAGCGCGATCGCATGGCGAAGCTCGTCTCGATCAACAGCTTCTTTCTGCTGCTCGTGTCGATCCTGGCCGGCGCCTACGTGCTCGACTTCTTCGGGGTGTCGATCCCTGCGGTGCAGGTCGGCGGCGGTTTCATCGTGTGCTTCATCGCCTGGTCGCTGCTCACGAGTCCGAACGCACCGGCCGTCGCGGACCGGCCGTCCACCTCGGAGGTCGATCCCCTGAGTCAGCGCGCGTTCTATCCGATCACCATGCCGTTGACCGTGGGACCGGGCGCAATCTCGGTCGCCGTCACCCTCGGAGCCAACCCGCCCCGCGGCATCCGGCCGCTGCTCAGCACCACACTCGCTCACGTCCTCGGCGTGCTGATCACCGTGGTGAGCATTTATCTTTGTTACCGCTACGCCGAGCGCATCCTGAGGAGACTCGGCACGACCGGCACGAACGTGCTGATACGCCTCAGCGCGTTCATCATGTTCTGCATCGGGATCCAGATCGTGTGGAACGGCCTGCACGTGCTCATCGAGAGTGTGCTCGGCCGGCCTGCGGGTGGCTGAGCGCACTCTCGAGCTCGAGGCTCGCCGCGGCCGGCGCGCAGGACAAGGCGACCCGGTTCGCGTACGATTCGCTGCCGTGAGTACCCCCACTGTGATCTTTCGCCGGCATGCCCTCGATCTCAGCGATCCGATGAACGCCACGGATCACGTCCTCGGAACCCCCGGCGCCCCGGCGACCGTCGTCGAATACGGCGACTTCGAATGTCCCGTCTGCAAGCAAGCCGCTCCCACCGCACGACTGCTCCTCGAGCGCTTCCCGGGGCGGATCCTGTTCGTCTTCCGCCATTTTCCGCAGGAAGCGGTGCACCCGCATGCGCTTCAGGCGGCCGAGGCGGCCGAATGCGCGGGCGCCCAGGGTAAGTTCTGGGAGATGCACGATACGCTGTTCGCCCACCAGGAGCGCCTCAAGCCCAAGGACCTGCGCGGCTACGCGGAACGCCTCGGGCTCGACCTCGCTCGCTTCACCGCGGAGATGGACGGTGGAACCTACCGGCAGCGTATCCGTGAGCACATGGAGAGCGGGCGCCGAAGCCATCTGAAGGCCACTCCCGGCTTCTACGTCAACGGTATCATCGCCGACGTGTCCTTCGGGCTGCCGGCGCTCTTCGAAGCCACTGCAAAGGTCCTCGGCTAGCCGATCACGAAAGGACTCACGCCATGAGCGAGCGTACGCCCCTGCTCACCGAGCTCCCGGCCTGGTCCGCGCTGCGCGCACATCAACCGAGTGTGGCCACCAGCTCGTTGCGCAAGCTCTTCGCAGGCGATCCCACCCGCGGCGAGCGGCTCACCGCCGAGGCTGCGGGGGTTCATCTCGACTACTCGAAGAATCTGATCACCGATGAAACCCTGCGCCTGCTCCTCAAGCTCGCACAGGAATCCCGGCTGCGCGAGCGCATCGAGGCGATGTTTCGCGGCGAGCCGATCAACGTGTCGGAGAACCGGCCCGCACTGCACGTCGCGCTGCGCGCGCCGCGCGGGGCATCGATCACCGTGGCCGGCGAGAACGTCGTTCCCAAGGTGCAAGCCGTGCTCGACAAGATGAGCGCCTTCGCCGAGCGCGTGCGCAGCGGCGAATGGAAGGGCGCAACCGGCGAGCGCATCCGTGCCGTCGTCAATATCGGCATCGGCGGATCGGATCTGGGTCCGGTCATGGCGTACGAGGCGCTCAAGCACTATAGCGAGCGAAGCCTGACGTTCCGCTTCATCTCCAACGTCGATGGCACCGACTTCGCCGAGGCCGTGTGGGATCTCGACCCCGCAACGACGCTGTTCATCATCTCATCGAAGACCTTCACGACCCTCGAGACGATGACCAACGCCATGACGGCTCGCGAAGGGCTGCTGAAGCGGCTCGGCGGCGATCGCGCAGCGGTGGCGCGGCATTTCGTCGCCGTTTCGACCAATGCAGCGGAGGTCGCGAAGTTCGGCATCGATACCGCGAACATGTTCGAGTTCTGGGATTGGGTGGGCGGCCGCTATTCCATGGATTCGGCCATCGGTCTCTCGACGATGCTCGCGATCGGTGCGGATCATTTTCGGGCGATGCTCGGCGGATTTCACGAGATGGACGAGCATTTCCGCACGGCACCCTTCGAGCGCAACCTCCCGGTGCTCATGGGCCTGCTCGGCATCTGGTACAACAACTTCTTCGGCGCTCAGACGGTCGCAGTGCTGCCGTACGAGCAGTACCTCAAGCGCTTTCCTGCCTATCTCCAGCAGCTCACGATGGAGAGCAACGGCAAGCACGTCACCTCCTCGGGCGAGCGCGTTTCATATACGACCGGCCCGATTTACTGGGGCGAACCGGGCACCAACGGGCAGCATTCCTTCTATCAGCTGATCCATCAGGGGACGCGGCTGATACCCTGCGATTTCATCGCCTTCGCGAGAGCTCTCAACCCGCTCGGGCAGCATCACGATCTGCTGCTCGCCAACGTCTTCGCACAAGGCGAGGCGCTCGCCTTCGGCAAGACCGCCGAGGAAGTGAAGGCCGAAGGCTCACCCGACTGGCTCGTTCCCCACCGGACTTTCGAGGGCAACCGCCCCTCCAATACGCTGCTCCTCGAGCAGCTCACGCCGGCCGCACTCGGCAAGCTCGTCGCCCTCTACGAGCACATCGTCTTCACCCAGGGCAGCATCTGGCAGATCGACTCGTTCGATCAATGGGGAGTCGAGCTCGGCAAAGTGCTCGCCAAACGGATCCTGCCCGAGCTCGGCGGGCAGACCGCCTCCGCCGCGCACGACAGCTCGACGACCGCCCTCATCCGCTGGTACCGCAAGCACCGGGCGCCGTGAGCGCTCGCCGGTCGGGCCGGTACTGCGCCTGGAGCGCAACGCTGCGCGCGACAGACCGTCTGGTTCGTGTCCTGCAGATCCCGCAAATAGAGGTAACGCTGCAGATCGGCGGCGAACGTCCCGAGCACCTTCAGGCGCCGCGCCGCCTGCTCCTCGAGCGTGAAGACGGCTCAACGACCCATCTTACGCGAAGACACTTGCGCGTCTTGCGTCGGCCGGAATATATTAACCTATATGGGTGAATATATCAGGCTCGACGCTACGCTCACGGCGCTTGCCGATCCG
>JASHUC010000371.1 GCA_030040235.1 Gammaproteobacteria bacterium
GGGCGATAACATCGAGATCGGCGCGATGGACACCCAGCTCGGCCAGGTGTTCTACGTACTTCCCAACCAGGCCCAGGGAGCGCCGCATCTCAAGCGCCTCACCATCGACTGCCTGTCCTGTCACGACACCTACGAGCTCTCGGGCGGCGGCGTACCGCGATTCCTGCTCATGTCGACCTACGTGGACGTGCACGGCAATCAGCTCACGCACGAGGGACAGATCATCACGAGCGACCAGACCGAGCTCAAGTATCGCTGGGGCGGCTGGTACGTCACGGGCCGCTCGGGAAACCAGGTCCATCTCGGCAACATCCAGGTGCAGAACGTCGAGCAGCTCGTTCACCTCGATCAGGTGCGGCGCGGGAATCTCGATACGCTGCAGGGCCTGTTCAACACGCGCCCCTACCTCACCGACAAGAGCGACATCGTCGCGCTTCTGGTGCTGCAGCATCAGGTGGATGTCCAGAACCTCATCACACGAGTGAATTTCGAGGTGCGCACGGCGCTCGCGAGCGGGCACGGGGATCACGGTGGCAGCGCATCCCCTTCCGAGAAGACCCGCGCACAGCTCAAGCCCTTCATGGATGACCTCGTGGATGCCATGCTATTCGCCGGCGCTGCACGGTTCACGAGCAGGATCACCGGCAACTCGGGCTTCGATCGCTGGTTCGAAGCGCGCGGCCCGCGCGATCCGCTCGGCCGGTCACTGCGAGAACTCGACCTCTCCACGCGGCTTTTCAAATACCCGTTGAGTTATCTCGTCTATTCCGCCGCCTTCGACGGCCTGCCGGCGTACGCGAAGCACTACGTCTACGGCAGGTTCGCAGCCGTTCTGACCGGCCGCGACCAGAGCAAGAGCGATGCGCAGCTCTCCCCCGAGGAGCGCAAATCCATCCTCGAGATCCTCACGGCGACCAAGCCCGACTTCGCTCGCTTCCTGGCCGCAAACGCAGCGGCATGAACGCTTCAGTGAACCGCGCTCAAACGTGAGCCAGCCCTCGCACCGGGCCTGAGCCGGTCACCTCGACGATCACGTCGGGCCTGCGCTCCGAGCTCGCCTGGCCGCGAAGCATCGTGGGCGAGGAATAGGCCATCGCGACCTTCCCGCGCGGATCGATCGCAATGAGACCGCCCTGTCCGTGCAGCGCATCGAGTGCATCGATGACCTCGCGTACGGCGCTCTCGATGTCCTTGCCCTGATACTTCACGCGCGCCCACACATCGCTCGCCACGGTGAAGCGCATGAGCAATTCGCCGTTTCCCGTCGCCGATACCGCGCAGACGCCATTCTCGGCGAGCGTGCCCGCTCCCACGATCGGTGAGTCACCGATCCGGCCGGAGCGCTTGTCGTTGATGCCGCCGGTGGAGGTTGCGGCCGCAAGGTCGCCGTGCATATCGAGCGCGACTGCCCCGACCGTGCCTTGCCGGTGCGAGGATGCCTCGGGCTCGAGGCCTCGCTCGGCGGCTCGCAGCGTCCGCTCGAGCTCCTTGCGCCGGCGCTCCGTGATGAAATAACTGTCGGGCTGGAGCGCGAAGCCGCACTCGCGGGCGAACTGCTCTGCCCCGGGCCCGACCAGCATCACGTGCGCGCTCCGCTCCATGACGGCGCGCGCGAGATCGATCGGATTGGCGACGTATCGGACCGCGCCGACCGCGCCTGCCTTGCGGTCCCTGCCGTCCATCAGCGCGGCATCGAGCTCCACGAGGCCCTCGTGGGTGAGCACCGCGCCGCGTCCGGCATTGAGCACACCCGAGCTTTCCATCACCCGCACCGCGCCTTGCACCGCATCGAGGCCGGCACCGCCCGAGCCGAGCACGGCACTGCCGACGGCGAGTGCCTCGTGCAGCGCATCGCGGATGCATTGCAGCTCCGCAAGAGGCAGGTCCCCGGGCAATGCCCCGGCTCCGCCGTGGACGGCGATGGCCCAGCGCGGGCGCTCTGCCGGCTCGGGGCTCTCGGTCATCGAGGTAGAGTTCGCACGGCGCTAGTGCGCGAGACCCATGGCATTGAGCATGAACGCGTAGATGTCCGCGGTCTCCTCGATGACCTTGGACGTCGGCATGCCCCCGCCGTGCCCGGCGCGGCTCTCGACGAGGAGCAGTATCGGCCGCCCGCGAGGATCGGCGTGCTGCATGGCCGCGGCGAATTTGAAGCTGTGCGCGGGGAACACGCGATCGTCATGATCGGCGGTGGTGATGAGCGTTGGCGGATAATTCACGCCCGCGCGCACGTTCTGCAACGGTGAATACGCGAGCAGCGCACGAAACTCGACGGGATTGTCCACCGAGCCGTAATCGGACTCCCAGCCCTTGCCGACGGTGAAGTCCCGGAAGCGCAGCATGTCCATGACGCCCACCTGCGCCACGGCGGCGGCGAGGAGCTGTGGATGCTGCTCCTCGGTCGCCCCGACCAGCAGTCCTCCATTGGAAGCCCCGCGGATGGCGAGCCGCTTGGGGCTCGTCCAGGCTTGAGCGATGAGGTACTCGGCTGCAGCGGCGAAGTCGTCGAACACGTTCTGCTTGCGCGTCTTCATGCCGGCTTCATGCCAGGCGCGGCCATACTCGCCGCCGCCGCGCAGATTCGCCATGGCGTACACGCCCCCGAGCTGCAGCCACGCGGCAACCGCCGGGGAGAAGGCCGGCTCGAGAGAAATGTTGAATCCGCCGTAACCGTAAAGCTCCGTCGGATTCGAGCCGTCCTGTTTGGCGCCGCGGCGCGAGACGATGTAGAGCGGAACGCGCGTGCCGTCCTTGCTCCGGTAGAACACCTCTCGCGATTGATAGTCGGCCGGCGTGAACCCGCCGACGAACGGCTGGCGCCAGAGGGAGCTCGTGCCGGTCGCGAGGTCCAGCCGATAGACGCTCGGCGGGGTGGTGAAACTCGAGTATCCGTAGTAGGTCGTCGTGTCCTCGAGGTGGCCGTCGAAACCGCTTGCGGTCCCCAGACCCCCGAGACTCACCTCACCCAGGAGCTTGCCGGTCGGGGAGTAGCGGCGCACGGCGCTGTGCGCATCCTCGAGATACTGGCCGATCAGCTCTCTGCCGACGAGCGTCGCGGAATCGAGTGTCGCCCTCGCCTGCGGCACCACGGTTCGCCACAGCCTGCGGGCCGGATGCTCGAGATCGAATGCGACGATGCGATAGCGCGGCGCCTGATCATCGGTGAGCACGTAGAAGGTCGTGCCAATGTTTCCGATGAAGCTGTACACGGCGGTCGGCTGCGGCACGAGCGGCACGAGCGGGGACCCGGGGCGTGACAGGTCCTCGACGAGCAGCGTGTTCTGCACCTCATCGCCGTGCGTGGCCTCGATGACGAGGAAGTGCCCGTCATCGGTCACCTGCCCGCTCAGGTACCAGTCCGGATCGTCGCGCCGCGTGTAGACCAGCACGTCCGCGTCCTGAGGCATGCCGAGGCGGTGGAAATAGAGCTTCTGATAGCGATTGGCGGCCTTGAGCGCCTCACCGGGCTTCGGAGGCGCGTAGCGTGTGTAATAGAAGCCCGAGTCGTCGCGGCGCCAGCTTGCGCCGCCCGCCTTGGACCAATCGAGCCGGTCCGGCAGATCCTTGCCGGTCGCCACGTCCCGAACATGCCAGGTCTGCCAGTCGGAGCCGGCCTCGGAGAGTGCATACGCAAAGAGCCGGCCATCATCGCTCGGCGCCGTGTCGCTGAGCGCCACCGTGCCGTCCTTCGACAGCGTGTTCGGGTCGAGCAGCACGTGCGCGGGCATCCGGGGATCCGAGGTGACAAAGACCACCGCTTGATTCTGCAATCCGTCGTTGTGGCTGTAGAACCAGTAGCTCCCGTAGTGCTCGGGAGGACTCCACCGCTCGTAATCCCAGCTCTGCTTCAGGCGCGCGGCGATCGAGCGCCGCTCCGCAATGGCATCGAGATAGCCGCGCGTGAGTTTCGATTCGGCCTGGACCCAGGCATGCGTCGCGGGGGAGTCGATCTGTTCCATCCAGCGATACGGATCGGCGACGGCGACCCCGTGATAGTGGTCGACGTGGTTGCCGCGCATCGCGGGCGGATAGTCGAGCTGCGCCCGGGGCGGCGCCGCGACGCCCACCGGGCAAGCCGCGGCCGCACCGAACACGGCGAGGGCGAAGGGGACCGTTCCCGCTTTGCGAGCGAGTGTCATCGTCGGCTTCAATGATAGAGCGGAGCGAGACGCGACCTGCGCCCACCCCGAAGCCGAGCCGGCAGCGGCAGCTCGGTGAGCGCGCGCGCGAGTGCCTCGCCTTTCCAGGCTCCGCCCGCGTAGCAGGCGCGATCGAGCTCTCTCAGCAATCGTCCGAGCTCGGCATCGCCGCTCGCTCTGGCCATGCCATTGAGACCCGCCGGTGCCGGCTCGGGCCACTCCGCATCGGCCCAGGCGAGCAGATTGCGCCGCGCGGCACGCGCATCGTCGCTGCGACACGCATCGAGGAACCGTGAGCGCGCGCGTGCTGCCCCGGCGGGTGGGCTCGCAGCCGGCGATGGGCCGCCCGGCCGGCCGGGTCCGCGCGGCAGGGCCCAGGCAAATCTGCGCGAGCCATACCAACCGGCGAGCGTCGCGAGCCAGGCGAGCGCGAGTGCGAGGCTCACCCAGCGCCACGGCTCCTCGAGCGCTACGTGGCTCGATCGTCCCGCTCCCACACCCGGCGCTGCAGTCCGAGCCGCGTTCGGCGCAGCCGTGGGCAGCACCAGCACGGTTCGCGCCGGAACGGTGACCTCCTGAGCAACGTTGCGCGCGGTGTCCCACCAGCGCAGCTGAAGCGCCGGAAGCGTGAACCGTCCGGGCTGATCGGCGATGAGGGCGATGCTCTGCTCGCGGCGGCCGACCAGCGTGTCGCCCCGATTGGCGTTGTCGAGCTTCGGCTCGTCGGGATACGCCTTCAGGCCCAGCGGTACCTCGAGCAGGCTCGACACGTCGGGCAACTGCTCGGCCGGCAGACCGTCCGCTTCCACGGCGACGCTCAGCGTCAGCGCATCTCCGACGTGTGCTTGTGTCACCGCCGGGTGCCACTCGCTCGTGAGGCTCACGTGCCGCGCCGGCATCCAGTAGCTCGTCACCGCCGCGGATGGTCTTGGCCGCACCTCGAGGGCAATCGCCTCGCCTCGAATCGTCAGCGGCTCGATCGCGACCGACAGAGCACCGTACGCATACGCTGAGCCGGAGAGCGGCGCTCCCGAGGAAGGATCGGTCCCGAAGCGATTCGACCGGCCCGTCGAGGTGAGCACCTGAGCGCTCAGCGTCGCCCCGGGCAGATTCACCGTGCCGCTCCGCTGCGGAAAGACGAGGTAGTGCCGGGTGAGCACATCATAGGAGCGGCCGGCGCGCCGCACGGTGCCGTGATCATCGCCTCCGACCTGGTGGACGAGCGCATCGGAGGGGGCCGGCAGGTCCAGATCCGAGCGATACAACGACCTCGAGCTGTACACCCGTATCGTCACCCGGGCGGCGGCCTGAACGTAGGGATTGTGCGGATCGACCTCGGTCTCGATGAACACCTTCGGCGCCGCCGCTGCCGCCGGTGTCAACTCGGGTCGCCTGATTCGATACTGGCCCGCTGCGGCATCGAGCGCCCACGCGCTCACCCAGAGGACCAGAACGGCCGCGCCGAAGCCCTTCACGGCTCCGCCTCCGTCCCCTGATGGCGCTCGATGTGCTCGATGAGGAACTTACGGCGCAGCAGCCCGCCGGGGTCCTCCGGGATGCGCCTCAACCACTGCTCGAGCGCAAGCGTCTGCTCGGATTTGGGCGGCGGCCATTCCCCATCGACCGCCTGGCCGGGCCCGGTCCGGTTAGCCTGCGATTCG
>JASHUC010000372.1 GCA_030040235.1 Gammaproteobacteria bacterium
CACCGCAGCGAGGCGGGTGAAGGGAGGCCACGCGGCCTGAGCGCGCTCGGCGAGCGCCGTGCGCGCAAAGCCTTCGTAGCCTTCGGCCAGAAGATTCCTGAGCAACGGATGGTCGGGGTACTCGGTCTGAATGAGAACCTCACCGGGGCGGGTGGCGCGACCGGCGCGACCGGCAACCTGCACGATGGTCTGAGCCAGTCTCTCGGGCGCACGGAAGTCGGTGCTGAACAGTCCTTGATCGGCATTCAGCACGACGACGAGCGTCATGTTCGGAAAGTCATGGCCCTTGGTCACCATCTGCGTACCCACGAGGATGCAGGCGGCCCCGGAACCCACACGCGCCATCGCCGACTCGAGGTCGGAGGGATTTCGCACCACGTCGCGGTCGAGCCGCACGAGCGTCGTCCCGCCGAACGTTTGAGCGAGCGTCTCCTCGATGCGCTCGGTGCCCTGGCCGACCGACTTCACGGGATAGCCGCACTGGGGACAGCGCTCCGGAAGCTGTGCTTCGGCGCCACAGTGATGGCATCGAAGGCGCTGCGCCGCGCGGTGCACGGTCAGCCGTGCATCGCAGTGCTTGCAGGGTGCGATCCAGCCACAGGCGGTGCACAGAAGCGTGGGCGCATAGCCACGCCGGTTGAGGAATACGAGGACCTGCCCCTGCTCGCGCAGGTGGCGCTCGATCGCCTGCAGCGCCGGTGTCGACAGACCCGAGTGCACCGGATGGGCTCGCAGGTCGATGAGCGACAGGCGCGGCGGCTGATTGCGGATCGCACGGTACGGGAGCGAGAGCCGCTCGTAGCGCTGCGTCTCGATGTTGTGCAGAGTTTCGAGCGCCGGGGTTGCCGAGCCGAGAACGACCGGAACGCCGGCGCGCTGCGCGCGCATGACGGCCACATCGCGCGCCGAGTACCGGAAGCCGCCGTCGTGCTGTTTGAAGGAGGCGTCGTGCTCCTCGTCCACGACGATCAGCCCGAGCTTCGGCACCGGCGCGAACACCGCCGAGCGTGTGCCGATGACGATCGAGGCTGTGCCCGCGAAGGCCTCGCGCCAGGCCTCGAGGCGCTCGCGGTCGGTGAGCGCGGAGTGCATCACGGCGAGCGGGGAGGCGAAGCGTTCGCGGAATCGCCGCACGAGCTGCGGGGTGAGTCCGATCTCGGGGACGAGCACCAGCGCGCGCTCGCCCCGGCGCAGCACGTGGTCGATCGCGCGCAAGTACACTTCGGTCTTCCCGCTCCCCGTGATCCCGTGCAGCACCCAGGCCGCAAAGCCGCCGGCGGATGCGCAGATCCGGGTGACGGCCTGGTCCTGATCGGGGGTGAGTGCCGGAGGCGCCGAAGCTGCGCCGAGCGCCGGCCGGTCCGGCCCCCGTCCCGTCGCTTCCAGGTGGAATGCGATCCAGCCACGCCGCGCGAGCGCCCGCGCCGGCTCGCGCCAGCCCGGCATGAGCAGATCGAGAGCACCATCGGCCGCGCTCGATCGCTCGATGAGCCACCCGAGCAGCCGGCGCTGCTGAGGGGCGCGCCCCGGTTCGCCTCGCCCGTAAGCCTCCACGCCGGGGGGCGTTGCGGCCCAGCGGCGCTCGCGCCGCACGGCGGGTGCGCCGAGCCGCAGTCCCTTGGGCAGCGCGGCTGCCAGCGCTTCTCCGAGGGGATGGTGGTAGTAGTCGGATGCCCACGTGATGAGCCCGAGGAGGCTTCCATCGAGGATGGGCTCGGCATCGAGCACCTCGAGGGCGGCCCTGAGCTGTTCCGCCGGGAGGGCAGAGGCGACGGCGGTCCCTACGACGAGCCCGACGAGGCGCCGGCGGCCGAACGGCACTCGAACTCGTCCGCCGGCGACCGGCCTCGCCCCGCCCGCCCGGCACGATTGCGGCGCCAGATAGTCAAAGACCCGGCGGAGGGGCACATCGAGAGCTACCCTGAGGATCTCGGGCATCGACCTTAGATCGATAGGTGAATCAAAAGCTTAGGCGAATAGCCGGGATTTCCGGTCGCGATGGCTTATGTCAAGCCCTGGCTACCCTTCCCCGGCTGACTCTTGTTGGAGACAGGTCAACGCGGCCTACCGGCGCCGCGTTGTACGGGGCATGAGTGGCTTTGCTACGCTCGCGCCCGTTTATAGCACGCCCGCGGCATCGCACGGCGACACACTATTGAACGATACGACGGCCGAGACGCGCTCGCAGGCACTCAACGAGTTCCTGGCGAGCGTCGAGCTGAAGGCATTCAAGATCGCGCAGGCCAGCCTTCGCAACGAGGACGACGCGCTCGACGCCGTCCAGGACGCGATGCTGCAGCTCGCGCGCGCCTACTCGGACCGCGCCCCGCAGGAGTGGCGGCCGCTCTTTTACAGGATCCTGGAGAACCGGATCCGGGACATGCAGCGCCGGCGCACGGTTCGCGGTCGGGTGATGGCCTGGCTGCCGTTCCGACGGGACGACGAGGATGAGGAGGCTGACCCGATCGCCGAGGCCCCCAGTTCCGAGCTGGCGCCTCCGGCGAAGCTCGAGCTCGAGGAGGCGATGGCGGCTCTCGAGAGTGCGCTCCACGGGCTTCCGGAGCGGCAGCGTCAAGCCTTCATGCTGCGCAACCTCGAAGGCCTCGACGTGGCGCAAACGGCGCTCGCGATGGGGTGCTCGGAGGGAAGCGTGAAGACACATTATTTTCGCGCGGTGCAAGCGCTGCGCGCGCGTTTGGGTCAGTTTGAGATCGAGTCATGACGGCCAACACGGATTCCATGAGCGAGCTGGAGCGGCGCACGCGCGCCGTGCTGGAAGAGAGCCTGACGCGCATCGATGCGCGCACGCGCTCGCGCCTCAATCGGGCGCGCCACGCTGCGCTTCAAGCCACTGCGGGGCGAAGCGCGCTGCGGCCACTCTGGCGCGGCTTCAGGCTCGTTCCGGTCACCGGCGGAGCGGTGGCTGCGGCGGTGCTCGCCGTCGCTGTGGTGTTGCTCACGCAGCGCCCGGTGCCTGTCTCGAAGGTCCAGGGCGCCCAGCCTTCCTTGGAAGTGCTGGACATGCTTGCGGACGAGGACAATTTGAGCCTGATGGAAGACTACGACCACTCCTTCTACGAGTGGGCGGCTGCGCAAGGTGAGTCAACAGGAGGAGGAGCGGGAGATACGAGCGGCGGTTCGGCGGGAAGCTAGAATCGGCTGGACGGGGCTTGCGCCCGGCCATGCATCGAGGCGAGAGGACAACATGCCGGCAACGGGGCGGGCTGCGCACAAGGGGATCTCCTGGCTGCTCGTGGGCTCCCTGCTCGGGCTGTTCGGGCTACTGCCGGCGACGGCGCATGCGGACGATCCGCCGGTGAAGCAGGCGAAGCCACCGGCCCCCGATGGCGACCTGTTGGAATTCCTGGGCGGCATCGGGTCCGAAGATGAGAATCTGATCAAATTTTTGGGGAGGACTGATCCCAGGAAGATCGCGGCGGCATCCGCGCCGAAGCCCTCGTCGTCCGGGGGTGCCCAGAGCTCCAGCGCGGATCCCGGGAGTCAGAAGCAGTGAGGCATTGGCGCCACATCGTTGTATTGATGCTGCTGCTCGCCGCGGCAACGCCGAGCCTTGCTCAGCAGCCCGCTGCGCCCGCGCAGTCCGCGCCGGTACCCTGGTCCTCGCTCTCCCCGGCGCAGCGGAGCCTGCTTTCCCAATACTCTTCCCAGTGGGGCAGTTTGCCCGCCGAACGCCAGCAGGCGCTCGCAAACGGCAGCACGCGCTGGCTGCAAATGACCCCCGCACAGCGCGGCGCTGCACGTCAGCGCTTCCAGCGCTGGCAGGAGCTGCCGGCCTCCAGGCGCGCGCTGCTGCGCCAGCGATGGCAGCAGTTCCGCTCGCTCTCTCCGCAGCAGCAGCAGACCGTGCGGCAGAATTTTCGACGCTTCCAGAGCTTGCCGCCCGAGCGTCGGCGGCAGCTGCGCCAGCAATGGCAGCGCGCCACGCCCGAGCAGCGCCAGCGCATGCTGCAGCAAGCGCGGCAGCGTGCGTTCGGGCGCCGGCAGCTGCAGCAAGGTCGCGGAGGCGACTTCCAGGGCCGGGACCGTGAGGGAGGGTCGTCGCAGCCGCGCGGCGCTGGTGGTGGCTCGGGCGGCGGCATCCGCGGTGGCCCCGGGTTCCGCGGCGGACGCGGCGTTCGTGACGGTGGCGGGCCCGGACTGAGGCCTCAGTCGTTCGAGCACGACAGATTCGGGCCCTCCTCCGGCGGGCGATATCGCTGATCCGCGCCTTCTAGCGCGAGCGCACGGGGATGGGCACGTTGCACACGTCGATGCGCCCGGCGGGCACCTTGTACCAGGCATCGCGCCGATTGCGACGCGCCTCGACGAGTTGCTGGAAGGTCGATGTGTCCGTGCGCAGCACCTCGAGCTTCAGGCGCTGCTGCGCAGGGAGATCCGCGGCCAGCCGGATCGATTCGATTCTCACCCGCGGTCCCTCCGGGGTGTAGAAGCCGAGCGGTCCTCGACCGCGCGGCAGCGAGGAGAGCAGCTCCATCCCCTCAACCACCCGCCCGACGAGCGCCACGTTCCGGTCGAGCTGGCGCGGAGCCTGCCCGATGACGGCGTAGAGCTCGCTGCCGTTGCCGCTGTCCACATCGTCGTTACGCCCGGCGCCGACCATCCCGTAGCAGTGCACGAGCCACGCGCGACCGACCCGCGGGTCGCGCGCCACGGGAAAGCCTTCCGAGAAGCCCACCTCGGGGGCGTAGGTATCCGGATCGGTCAGCGCAGTGAACGGGACATCGGCAGAGGAAATCATGAACTCGGCAGGCACGGAGTGCTGAGCCGATCCGAGCGATTTCGTGTGGGCGGGGTCACCCCATTGAGTGACGAAATTGTCCTGCACGCGCTCGACCACCAGGCCGTCGAAGTACCGCTCGCGAACCAGCTTTTTGATGTTGGCCACATACTCCGGCGCGAACTGCGGCGCGAGCTCGATCACGACGCGGCCGCCCGCGAGCTGCATGTACAGGGTGTTCTGCGGATCGAGCGCCTGCCAATCGCTCGGCTTGGATGCAGCGAGAACCCCCTCGAGCGTCGGCGGTTTGTGCGCTTCAGGCAGCTGCGCGCGTGCGGCAGGCAGAGCCATCAGCGCGGCTGTTGCGAGAGCGCTGCAAAGCCGGATCCTGATGCAAAGCATCACCGAAGTGTACGCGAGCCGAAGCGGGAACGAACACTGCTTCAGCCCCATGACCATCAGAGAGGAAATGCCCCCATGAGAAATGGCTTGGTCTTAGTCTCGATCGCTGCACTCATGATCGCGGCCGGATGTGCCAAGCAGCAGGCCAGCGGTCCTGCCGCTCCGTCCGACAACGGCTCCTCGGCGAGTGCTCCGGCGAACACGGCCCCGGGCGGCGCCCCGCCGCCGAGTACGCCCAACGGCAACGCGCCGAGCTCTCCGAGCGGGAGCCCGCCTGCGCCGAGCGGCGGCTCGAATCCTCCGGGCGGAACCGGCTGAGCGTCGCAGCCCGCTCTAGCGGGGCGGATCGGTGTCGGCTGCGGCGGCCGCTGCGCCGTACATCGGGCGGCGCAGCTTCCAGCGCCGGTGCGACCACGTCCAGTCCTCGGGGTTCGAGCGGATCTGAGCTTCGACGCAGCGTGCGTAGCGCTCCGTGATCTCCCCCGCTTGCGCCGCTGCGTTCCCGCTCGCGAGCCGCTCGAAGGCGACCAGATACCGCCCCCGCTCGATGCGGCGCATGGACGCAAAGATGACCGCGCAGCGGGTCGCCTGCGCGATCTTCTCCGGGCCCATGTAGAAGGCGGTCGGTCTGCCGAGGAACTGCGTCCACCATTTGTAATCGCTCGTCACGGGTTCCTGGTCCGCCACCATCGCGAGCGCGCGGGTGCTGCGCCGGGTAAGGATGCGCCCGAGCAGCTCCTTTGCCGGCACGAGCGTGCTGCCGAACCGGCTGCGCAACGCGCGCATCAAGCGCTCGGAACGTGGGCCGTGCAGCGGCTTGTAGGCGGCATCGAGGGGATAGCCGAGCTGCAACGATAACGCGAGCAGCAGCCACTCCCAGTTGCATTGATGCGCGGCGACGATGAGCACGCCGCGCCCGGCATCGAGCTCCGCGCGAACCACCTGAAGATCACGCAACGCGACGCGCCGGCCGAGCTCCTCCGCTCGCATGCTCGCCGACTTGATGACCTCGGCGACGAGCTCCCCCAGGCGCCGGTAATAGAGCCGCTCGACCTCGCGCTGCGTGCCGGGCTCGAGCTCGGGAAGGCAGCTGCGGATGTTGCTGCGGACCACGGTGAGGCGATAGCGCAGCACCCGGTGCACGCTGAACGCGAGCCCCGCTGCGCAGCCGTAGAGCACGGGCCAGGGCAAGCGCGAGATCACGCGTATCCACAGCGGCAGAGCGGGCGCAGCCGCCGCGGAGGCGAGGGAGTCGGAGGTCCTCATCGAGCCGGATTCTAGGGCATCGCAGCCCTCGCCTTCGCCTCACGGGTGCAGAACTTGCCGTGCGCGGCCCGGCGGCAGGGCCGCTGCCGCCATCCTGCGCTACCAAAAAGTCGTATGATCTTGCCGCCGGGTCGGCAACCCCCATTTGACCAAGAATGTTTGGGCGTGAAGCCCACGAAGGAGATTCGAATGACGCGTTACGTGCTTCCCGATCTCGAGTACGACTACGGCGCGCTCGAGCCGCACATCTCCGGGCGCATCATGGAGCTGCACCACGGAAAGCATCACAAGGCCTACGTCGACGGCGCCAACAAGGCGCTCGAGCAGCTGCAGGAGGCTCGCCAGAAGGGCAGCTACGACAACGTGGCCAACCTCGCGCGGGCGCTCGCCTTCAACGTCTCCGGCCACGTGCTGCACAGCCTGTTCTGGCGCAATCTGGCGCCCAAGGCGGGCGGACGTCCCACCGGCGAGCTCGCTCAGGCGCTCGATCGGCATTTCGGCAGCTTCGATGCCTTCAAGCAGCAGCTGTCGAAGACCGCCGCGACGATCATGGGCTCGGGTTGGGCGGCGCTGATGTGGGACACGATGTCCGCGCAGCTCCTCATCGCGCAGATTCACGATCACCAGTCGAGCACCGTAGAGGGTGCGGTGCCGATTCTGGTGCTCGACGCCTGGGAGCACGCCTACTACCTGCAATACCAGAACGAGAAGGCCAAGTTCTTCGAGGCGGTCTGGAACGTGTGGAACTGGAACGACGTGGCCGCGCGGTTCAGCGATGCGCGACGCTTCGGGCTGCACGTGAAGAACGTCGCGGAGCTCGCCGCCTGAAAGTGCTCCGCGCCCCGGGGCCGCGTGCCCCGGGGAGCCGGCCGAACCGGGGCGGCGGGCGCCGGCATAGCACTTGCTGATCCTCGGGCGCAGCCATGCGCCGGACCAGTTACCCCCCTCTTGCCGACTACGCGTTGATCGGGGACTGTCACTCGGCCGCCCTGGTCTCCCGGCGCGGCTCGATCGACTGGTGCTGCCTGCCGCGTTTCGACAGCGAGAGCTGCCTCGGGCGGCTGCTCGACTGGGAAAACGGCGGCTATTTCGAAGTGTGCCCGCGCGAGCGCTGCGCGGTGCGCCGGGAGTACCTCGAGAACACCCTCATCCTGGTGACGACCTTCACCTCGGGATCGAACCAGGCGCGGCTCATCGACTTCTTCGCGATGCGCGAGGGCGGACGCACGCATCCGCGCCGCGAGCTCGTGCGGATCATCGAGGGAGTGAAGGGCCGGATGGCCTTCACGTTCCGCATCGTGCCGCGTTTCGATTTCGGCGAGGTGAGGCCGTGGATCTATCGCGCCCACCATTCGGGCTTCGTCGCGGCCGGCGGCAATACCGGGGTCATCATCTTCGGTGACGTGCCGCTCGAGAGTAGAGTCTCGCACGAGCTCGGCGGTGAAGCCGAGGTGAGGCCCGGCGAGCGGCGGCACGTCGCGTTTCAATTCGTCGCGCCGGAGGACCTGCACGTGGCGGCTGCGCGCGCCGAGGCGCGCGACCAGCTCGCCTCGCATTACGAGGAGACGCTCGGCTGGTGGCGGGCCTGGGCCTCCAAGCTCGCGTATCCGCAGAGGGACGGAAGGGGCATCGTGCGCTCGGCGATCGTGCTCAAGGCGCTCACCTATGCGCCGACCGGCGCGATCATCGCTGCGCCCACTACGTCCTTGCCGGAGCAATCGGGTGGACCGCGCAACTGGGACTACCGGTTCAGCTGGATACGCGACTCGGTGTTCACGGTTCACGCGCTCTCGGAGCTCGGGCTCGAGGCCGAGGCCGACGGCTTCCGCCGCTTCATTCAGCGCAGCTCCGCCGGCAACGTCGAGGATCTGCAGGTGCTCTACGCCGTGGACGGCCGGCGCCGGCTGGTCGAGATCGAGCTCGAGCAACTCGAGGGCTGGCGCCGCTCACATCCGGTGCGCATCGGCAACGCTGCGGCGCACCAGTACCAGGCCGACATGTTCGGGCTCGTGCTCGAGCTCTCGTGGCGCTGGAGCGAGCGCGGCCGCCACCACGCCGAGGAGTATTGGGCGTTTCTACGCGGCATCGTCGAGGCCGCGATCGGGAAGTGGCATCTGCCGGACCGGGGTATCTGGGAGATCCGCTCGCGGCCTCGCCACTTCGTGCATTCCAAGGTGATGTGCTGGGCGGCGGTGAACCGGGGCATTGCGCTTGCGGAGCGCTACTCGCTTCCCGCGCCCGTGGAGCGCTGGCGCGCCGCGCGCGAGCAGATCCGCGCGGCGATCGAGTCCCGCGGGCTGGACTCGAAGCGCCGTCACTTCGTGCAGCGCTTCGGCAGCGACGATGTCGATGCCGCGCTGCTCCTGCTGCCGAGCGTCGAGTTCGTCGCCTACGATGATGAGCGAATGATGCGTACGGTCGATGAGATTCGGCGGCGCCTTCGCGATCGCGGTCTGATCCTGCGCTACCGGACCGAGGACGGCCTGCCGCGCGGGGAAGGCGTATTCCTCCCGTGCACGTTCTGGCTCGCCGAGTGCCTCGCGCATCAGGGCCGCCGCCGCGAGGCCCGCAGGCTGTTCGCCCGCGCGAGCGCCTGCGCGAACGAGCTCGGGCTATTTGCCGAGGAATACGACGTGCGCGCCCGCGAGCTGCTCGGCAATTTCCCGCAGGGGCTCACTCATCTCGCCCATATCTCGGCGGCTCTGGCTCTGAACGGCAAGCTCGCGCCCCGCATGCCGACCGAGCCGGCACCTCCCGCTGCGCGGCCCTGAAGCGGATAATGCTCCCATGCCGCTCGCACAGGATCTCGCCTCGGCGATCGCGGCGGTGTTCATCGTCGGAATGATCTGGCTGCGAACCCGCGTGCACTATGCGGGACGCCGCGCCCGCCTCGAGCTCACGCGCGCCGGCCGTGTCTACTTCGCGGCCGTGTTTGCGGTGCTCCTGGCCGGCTGGTTTCTTGCGCCCCCGCTCGGCCGCTCGCTCTGGCCGGCGGCCGCCTCCCCAGGGGTCGAGCCCGACGCCGTCCTCACGCGCGTCATCTGGTTTCTCGCGGCGTACTACCTCTTCGTCGTGATCCACCGCGTGCTCAAAAGCCGGCGCCTCGAGGTATTTCGTCCCACCGAGGCGCTCTGAGCGTCAGAGGATGTAGCGGCTCAGGTCCTCATCCTTCACGAGATTCCCGAGATGATCGTCGACGTACCGCGCATCGACGGTGACTGCCGCGCCGCTCTGCTCGGTGGCTTCGTACGAGACCGCCTCGAGCAACCGCTCCATCACGGTGTGCAGGCGCCGGGCGCCGATATTCTCCGTGCGCTCGTTCACCTGGAAGGCGATCTCCGCGATGCGGCGCACGCCGTCCCTGGAGAACTCGACCTTGACGTTCTCGGTGGCGAGCAGCGCCTTGTACTGCGCCGTGAGCGAAGCGTCGGGCTCGGTGAGGATGCGCACGAAATCCTCGACCTTGAGCGAGTCGAGCTCGACTCGGATCGGCAGGCGCCCCTGGAGCTCCGGAATGAGATCCGAGGGCTTGGCGAGATGGAATGCTCCGGAGGCGATGAACAGCACGTGGTCGGTCTTCACCGGCCCGTATTTGGTTGCAACGGTCGAGCCCTCGACGAGCGGCAGCAGGTCGCGCTGGACTCCCTCGCGCGAGACGTCCGCCCCGATCGTCTCCTGCCGGCGTGTGACCTTGTCGATCTCGTCGATGAAGACGATGCCGTTCTGCTCGGCGTTCGCGAGCGCTTTGACCTTGAGCTCATCCTCGTTGATGAGCTTGGCGGCCTCCTCGTCGGTGAGCAACTTGAGCGCCTCGCGCACCTTCACCTTGCGCGTGCGGGTGCGGTTGCCGCCGAGGCTCTGGAACATGCTCTGCAGTTGCTGCTGCATCTCCTCCATCCCCGGGGGCGCCATGATCTCGACGCCCATCGGCAGCATGCGCAACTCCACCTCGATCTCGCGCTCATCGAGCTCCCCCCGGTGCAGCATGGCGCGGAATTTCTGGCGCGTCTCCACATCGCGCGGCTCGCGGGGCTCGTCGGTGGAGAAGCCCATCATGCGCGGCCGCGGCAGCAGCGCATCGAGCGCGCGTTCCTCGGCGGATTCCGCGGCGCGCTGACGCACCTTCTGCATCTCCTGCTCGCGAGTCATCTTGACGGCGACGTCCGCCAGGTCCTTGACGATCGAATCCACGTCGCGCCCGACGTAGCCCACCTCGGTGAACTTCGTCGCCTCGACCTTGACGAAAGGCGCATTCGCGAGCTTGGCGAGCCGGCGCGCGATCTCGGTCTTGCCGACGCCGGTCGGTCCGATCATGAGGATGTTCTTCGGTGTGATCTCCTGGCGCAGCGGCTCCCCGACCTGCATGCGCCGCCAGCGGTTGCGCAGCGCAATGGCGACGGCACGCTTGGCGGCGTCCTGACCGATGATGTGCTTGTCGAGCTCCTGAACGATCTCGCGGGGGGTGAGCGCTTGGTTCACCTCGTCGTCTGAGAGGGCATCCATACGATTTACTTCAGCTCGTCGATGATCAGGTTGCGGTTCGTGTAGATGCAGATGTCGGCGGCGATGCCGAGGGAGCGCTCGACGATGCCCCGCGCATCGAGCTCCGAGGCCTCGAGCAGCGCGCGGGCGGCGGCGAGCGCGAACGAGCCGCCCGAGCCGATCGCCGCGGCAGCGTGCTCGGGCTCGATCAGGTCGCCGTTGCCCGAGACGACGAACAGCTTCTCACGGTCCGCGACGAGCAGCAGCGCCTCGAGCCGGCGCAGGTAGCGATCGGAGCGCCAGTCCTTGGCGAGCTCGATGGCCGCGCGGGTGAGATTGCCGTGCTTCTCGAGCTTGCCCTCGAAGCGCTCGAACAGCGTAAAGGCATCGGCCGTGCCGCCCGCGAATCCGGCGAGCACCTTGTCGTTGTAGAGCCGGCGCACCTTGCGCGCGTTGCCCTTCATGACGGTGTTGCCGAGGGTGACCTGGCCGTCCCCGCCCATGGCAACCACGCCGTTGCGGCGGACGGCGAGAATGGTCGTGCCATGGGGATCGAAGGTCGAAGTCACGTTTTCCTGCGGGCGCGGGGGTGGGCTGCGTCGTAGATGCGGGCCAG
>JASHUC010000373.1 GCA_030040235.1 Gammaproteobacteria bacterium
CTGGCACGGCAAGCGTCTGGTGGCGGTCAACAGCGGCGCCAACATGAACTTCGACCGTCTGCGCCATGTGGCCGAGCGGGCCGATCTCGGCGGCGGACGCGAGGCGTTGCTCGCGGTGGAGATCCCGGAGCGGCCGGGCAGCTTTCTCGAGTTCTGCCGCACGCTGGGGCCACGCAACGTCACCGAGTTCAACTACCGCTACGAGAGTGCCGCGCGCGCCCAGATCTTCGTCGCGTTCGGCCTCGCCCAGGGACGGCCCGAGAAGGACGCCGTGGTACGCGAGTTGCGCGAGGCCGGCTACGCCGTTCACGACATGACCGACAACGAGGTCGCCAAGCTCCACGTGCGTTACATGGTGGGCGGCCACGCCCGTGGCATCGCCGATGAGCTGCTCTATCGGTTCGAGTTCCCCGAGCGTCCCGGAGCGCTGCTCAAGTTCCTCGCAGCGGTCGGCACGCGCTGGAACATCTCCCTGTTCCACTATCGGAACCACGGCTCGGACTACGGGCGGGTGCTCGCCGCCATCCAGGTCTCGGGCACCGAGCGTGCAGCGTTCCTGCAGCACCTGAACGAGCTGCATTACGCGTACATCGACGAGACGGCGAACCCTGCCTACCGGATGTTCCTCGGCGCCTAATGCGCGCCGGCGTCCGCGGGTCGCAAATCGGGCGGGAACAGCGCGATGATCGCCGTCACGGCCTGTGCGAGCTGGCGGTGCGCCACGGGCAGCATGGAGATCCGTTGCGCGCCGGCGGCCTCGCTCATCGCGTTCGAGGCGACACGTGCGCGGGCGAGGAGCGGCTCGAGCTGCTTTTGAAGGGGCGAAGCGCCCTCGCCGAGACCCTGTTGCAGGGCAGTCACACCCGCCTCGAAACGCTGCGTCTGCAGCGCCAGCGCATCGTAGTGTCCCGCCGCAATCAGCCGCCCCGATTCGATCACGACCTCGTTGAGCGTCCGCAGTGCGACCCTGATCGACTCGGGAGCTCTGAAGGTTGATTCGGCGCGCGCCGGGCCGAGCATCGTGAGTCCGAGCAGCAATACCGTCCCGGTGAGAAACGTCGCCGTACGCATCATGCGGCGCATTATGCCGCAAGCGCGTGCAATGACCACGCAGGACGGGCAAGCTCTGCGCCATGGGCTCATCGTCATCGGCAAAATGGGGCTCGCTCGGCGCGGCGGCCGAGCTCGTGGCCTATGCCGCCATCGCTCCGCTCGTGGCGTGTCTGCTCGCGGTGGCGTTTCTGCCGGGCTACTCGCTGCGCCTGCTCGCTCAGCAGATCGCGATCGCGTACGGGGCGGTGCTGCTCGCGGCGCTCGGGGCGGTGCACTTCGGGCTCGCGTTAGCGGGCCGGCTGGCGTGGACGCCGCAACGTCTGGCGGCCGCGACCCTCCCGGGCGTGTGTGCCGTTGCAAGCATCGTGCTCGCCGGCCAGCGCGCTCTCGCCGTGCTGGTGCTCGCATCGGGTATGTTCTGGCTGTACGAGCACCGCCGTATCGGCCACGAGCTGCCGGAGGACTACTTGCGGCTGCGCCGCAATCTCACCCTGGCCGGCTGCTGCCTCCTCGCCATCATCATGATCGTGTCGGACTCCGCGGGACTCGAGTGACCGGGGACGCGGGCTGTCACCGGGCTGTCTAGTCCTGGTCGGCCGGAATCGGCAGGTCGAACATGAGCGCGCGGACGTACTTGACGGGGGGCGATCCGAAGGAGAGCACCGTGTCGTCGTAGCGCTCGAGCGTGAACGACTGGCCCCAGCGCCGCATGGCCTCCTCGCGCAGCGCGAGATGCTCCTGCAGGCCGACGAAGTAGGTGGACAGCTGCGCCGCGGTGAGCTCGACGCGTACCCACTTGGCCTCCGCTTCGCTCTGCTCCTGGAAGGTGTCGTGGACCATCAGCCGCATGGCGGCTTCGCGTGACATCCCATCGACGTGCACGGCCTGATCGAGTATCGCGTTCGCGATGCTGCGCAGGTACCACTTGAGCTGCACGAGCTGCATGAGCGGATCGCCTCCCCTGTAGCCCTGCTCGCGCATGAGGCGCTCGGCATACACGGCCCAGCCCTCGATGAACGTATTCGACTGCAGCACCGCTCGCAGCGGCGAGGGGTACCGCGCGGCATGCGCGAGCTGCACGTAATGGCCGGGCATGGCCTCGTGGATCGTGAGCTCGTCGATCGCGCGCGTGTTGTACTCGCGCAGGTACGAGCGCACCTGCGCCTCGGTCCAATCCTCCGGGATGGGCGCGACGGCATAGAAGGTGGGCAAGCCTCGCTCGAGCGGCCCCGGGGCATCGCAGAAGGCGAGTGCGACCCCGCGCTCGAACTCCGGCATGCTGATGATCTGGAGCGAGTCGGGGTAGAGCGTGACGAGGTGCCGCTCACGGACGAAGCGCTGCGTCTCGGCAAAGGAACGCTGGACGGTTGCGAGCACCTGCGAGCGCTGCGGCTGGTCCCCGGCGGCGATCTCAAGAGCGGCCGCGATCGCCGCCTGCTGCTGCTCGGGGCTCGGGACATCGGGCAGCGGGGCCGCACCGGGACGCGCGCCGAGCACGGTGCGCGCGATTCGATACATCTGCACCCGCGTGCGGGCGAGCTCGGATTCCGCGCGCGCGCGGATCTCCTGGCGCGACAGCGAGGAGTCGAGCTCGAAGCGCAGCTTGCGATCGTAGAGCGTCGCGCCGAGCCGAAAGTCGCCGCCGGCGGAGGGGAGCAGACGCTTCTCGAGCCAGATCTGCTGCTGCAGGACAGCCGTGCGCGCCCGCTCGATCGCACTGCGCAGGCGGTTCTGATCCGCCGCGGGAAGCGCGCCGATCCGAGGCTCGATCAGCTCCTCGATCAGCGTGAGCACGCCCATGTTCTGTTTGACTGCGGTCTCTGCGTAGATACGCGGCACGCGCTGCGGGTCGAGGGTCTCGCGCACCTGCGCGAGCAGGCGTGGCAGCTCCTCGAGCCGCGCTGCGGCGCTCGCGAGGCGCACCGGGAGCGGCGCGAAATCGCGTGCCATG
>JASHUC010000374.1 GCA_030040235.1 Gammaproteobacteria bacterium
GCCGGGAACCGCAGCACGCGGTAGGCGGCCTCGCGCAGGTCGACACCCGCCGCAGGGAATGCCCGGCTTCGCGGCCTCACACGGGTGCAGCGGCGCACCATGCGGGGAGGCTTGCCGAGAATCACCTCGAGCGGCAGATCGATCGGGAGGCTGTCGAAGAGTCGGTCCTCGGCGGTGAGCCGGCCGCTCGCATCGAGGGTGCCGATCACGGCAAACGGGCAGCGCTCGCGCGCAGCGAGCGCCGCAAAAGGCGAGAGGTTTGCCGAGGCGATCACCAGTACGTAGCGCTCCTGTGCCTCGTTGCACCAGAGCTCGAGCGGCGACATGCCGGGCTCGGCGCTCGGAATCGCGCGCAGGTCGACGTGCGCGCCGCAGCGGCTCTGGGCGAGGGTTTCCGGAACCGCATTCGAGAGCCCCCCGGCGCCCACATCGTGAATGAGCAGAATCGGATTTTCCGCACCGAGCGCCCAGCAGGCATCGATCACCTCCTGTGCGCGGCGCTCGATCTCGGCGTTGCCGCGCTGGACGGAAGCGAAGTCGAGATCGGCACTGACCGCGCCGCTCGTCATCGAGGATGCCGCGCCGCCGCCGAGCCCGATCAGCATCGCGGGGCCGCCGAGCACGATGAGCAGCGCGCCGGGGGCCGCCTCGAGTTTCTCGACGTGTGGACGGCGGATGCTGCCGAGTCCCCCCGCGATCATGATCGGCTTGTGGTAGCCGCGGATGCGTCCCGGCTCGGCATCGCGCGGGGGCTGCTGAAAGGTGCGGAAGTAGCCGCAGATGTTCGGGCGCCCGAACTCGTTGTTGAAAGAGGCGGCGCCGATCGGGCCGTCGAGCATGATCTCGAGCGGCGATGCGATGCGCTCCGGCCGACCGATGCCGTGTTCCCAGGGCTGCAAGAAACCGGGGATCTCGAGGTGCGAGACGGTAAAGCCCGTGAGACCCGCCTTGGGTTTGCCGCCGCGCCCGGTTGCGCCCTCGTCGCGGATCTCCCCGCCCGAGCCGGTCGCAGCGCCCGGAAACGGCGAGATGGCCGTCGGATGGTTGTGCGTCTCGACTTTGAGGAGAATGTCGATCGGCTCCCGCTCGCCCCGGTACAGGCCGGTGCGGGGATCGGCAAAGTAGCGCACGCCGATCGTCCCCTCGATCACCGCCGCATTGTCACGATAGGCCGAGAGCACTCCGTGCGGGCTCGCCGCATGCGTCGCGCGGATCATGTCGAAGAGCGATTCGGCACGCTCGCGCCCGTCGATGATCCAGCGGGCGTTGAAGATCTTGTGGCGGCAGTGCTCGGAGTTCGCCTGCGCAAACATCATGAGCTCGACATCGGTTGGATCGCGGCCGAGCCGCGCGAAGCTCGCGAGCAGGTACTCGATCTCGTCGGCCGAGAGCGCAAGCCCGAGCTCCTCGTTCGCCGCCTCGAGCGCCAGGCGCCCGCGCGCGAGCGAGATGCTCCTGAGCGGCCGGGGAACGGCGTGCTCGAAGAGGCAGGCAGCAGAGGCCGTATCGAGCAGCGCCATCTCCGTCATGCGGTCGAACAGGGCCGCGGCGATTCGCAGCAGCGCCGGGCTCTCGAGCCGGCGTGAAGCGTGCACGCGGTAGCCGATACCGCGCTCGATGCGCCGCACCGCCTCGAGACCGCAGGCGTGAGCGATATCGGTCGCCTTGCTCGACCAGGGCGAGACCGTCCCGGCACGCGGCACGACGAGCACGAGCTGACCGGCTGCCTCGTCGGGCCCGCTTTGCAGCGCGCGCGGGCCGTAGTGAAGCAGCCGCTCGAGCACGGCGGTCTCGGGGCTTTGAAGCTCGCGCGCGGTCTCCACGAAGTGAATGAACCGCGAGCCGAGCGCGGTCACCGCGGGGTCGAGCGCGTTGATTCGGCTGACGAGTTTCGCGAGGCGAAAATTCGATAGAGCGGGCGCGCCGGGCAGGACGAGCATCGCTATTTCTGGCCCCCCGGGGGCTCGCCCTGCGGGGCCGAATACACCGGCATCGGGAACTGCGCGACGTTGCTCGCCCCCTCGAGCGCCGTGATCTTGCTCACGCCCTGCTTTCGCACCTCATCGATGCGCACGACCGAGTGCAGGGGGAGGTAGCTGCGCTTGACGCCGCTGAACTCGCTCTTGATCCGCTCCTCGGAGGGGTCGAGCACGACGGTCGAGCGCTCCCCGAAAACGAGCTCTTCGACCTCGATGAACCCGAACAGGGTCCCGTGGCTCACCTTGCGGGCGTAGACCTCGTAAACCTTGCCCTGGTTCACAAAGAGGACCTTGAAAATGTGACTCGCTGCCATGGGTTTCTTGCGGCGCGTTGCTAATTTGCCACGAGATTATAGGACTTCGCGCCCGGGGAAAGGGGTGCCGCGCAAAGGGAACCCATGGCGCTGCGACTGCGCGTGATCAGTAACCAACGACGGCTGCTCGGGGAACGCAGCACGATGAGCTTCGGGTCCGCCGGCGGTACGATTGGTCGGGCCGCGGACAACGATTGGGTGCTCCCGGACCCCGAGCGCTACGTCTCCGCCCATCACGCGCGTATTCACTTCTCCGATGGCCAGTTCGTGCTCGAGGACATGAGCACGAACGGCGTGTACGTCAACGACGACGAACGGCCGGTGAGCGCGTACGGACCGTATCGGCTCAAGAGCGGCGATGTGCTGCGGCTCGGGGAGTACCAGCTCGTCGTTGCGCTCGAAAGCGCGGCGCCTGGCCTGCAGGTCTCGGCCGATCCCGTACCGACGCACGTCGATGTGCTCGAGAGTGTCGGACGAATCGCGCAAACCGATATCGGCGCACAACTGAATCTCGATGAGCTCCTCATGAACGATGTTTCCTCGGGGAGTCCCTCCGGCGCGCGGCCGCGCCTCGTCAACGCTTACGGGCAGGCGGTTGCCGAGCCTGCGCGTGCGCCGCCCGCGAGCGAGAGCGAGAGCGAGCCCGACGATGAGGCGATCGCGCGCCGGATCGAGCGCCTCGCGCGTGCCGCCGCCAAGGCGCGGGATGCGCGCGCCGAACCGCCGGCGCTGTACGACGTAAGCGCCGGTCTGCAAGTTTTCTGCCGTGGCGCAGGCATCGAGTCCGACCAGCTGCCTGCGAATGCGCAGACGCGCCTCCTGCATCTGGTCGGGCAGCTGTTTCGGGAGATCCTGGTCGGCATGAAAGACCTCGAGCGTGCGCGCTCGGACATCCGCAACCGCTTTCGCATCGAGATGCCCGCCGATCCGGAGGACACGCGCCCGTCGCTGCTGCGCTCGAACGTCGAGGAGCTGCTGGTTCAGGTGCTCGCTCAGCACGAGAGCCGCAAGCTCGATGCCATCCAGTGGCTGCGCGAGGCGATCGAGGCCGCCAAGGCTCACGAGCGGGCCGTCGGCGAGGCGCTGCGCGAGGCGTTCGTCGAGTTCATCGGGCGGTTCGACCCGGCCGAGCTGGAAGCCCGCTTCAAGCGCACCTCCAAGCGGGGCAAGTTCCTCGGAAACGGCGAGGCGCAGTACTGGGGGCTGTTCACCGAGTTTTATCGCAATCTCACCGAGATGCCTGCCGATCACCTGCCCCACACCTTCGTCGAGGCCTTCGCCAGCGCCTACAAACAGGCGGTCGCCGCCGCGCGCACCGCCCCGGCGTGAATGGCTTAGCGGCGCACCGGCGTGAGCGCAGGGCTCGCCCCGGAAGATAACCGAGCGGACGCCTCGGTGAGCGCGAGCACCGCGTAGCCAGTCGCTGCATCGCTCATGAAACGGCCTTTGGGCGATGACCAGTCCTGCCGCTCGTTGATGTTGTACGCAAGCCATTCCCCCCCGGGCTTCTGATTGAGCGCGAGCCAGGAGAGCGCTCGTTGCAGCCGCGGATTGTCTCGCGAGACACCCGCCCGCTCGAGCACGAACGCCACGAATCCCGTCGCGTACCCGTCGCTCCACCGCCTGAGGAACCAGACCCCGCGTCGATAGCTGGGCGCGAGCGCATAAAGGCTCCACCCGCCATCGGAGTTCTGGGCGCGCAGCGCCTGATCGACGATGGACCGGCTGCGATCGGGAGAGATCAGCCCGGGCAGCGCCGTGTCGGCCCAAAGGAGCGCGAGACGCTGATGCAGCGGTTGCGCCGCATAGTTGCGGTCGAGGTAGGTACGTAGTCGC
>JASHUC010000034.1 GCA_030040235.1 Gammaproteobacteria bacterium
CACGCCCAGGAGCAGCTGCACGGATTCCTGCGCAACTTCCCCAACCGGTTCCTCGCCGCGCTGATGCGCCTGCTGATCTTTCCGCGCGGGCTCACCTATTTCGCGCCGGCAGACCGCCTCGGGCGCCGGGTCGCCGAGCTCGTGACGAATCCGAGCGCCTCGCGCGAGCGGCTGTGCCGCTTCGCCTTCACGAGCCTCGTCGCGGGCAACGCGCTCGGCAAGCTTGAGGAGGCGCTCGCGCTCGCGGCGGCCGCCGAGCCCATCGAGCAGCGCATCCGTGTCGAGGGCGTGCGGACCGGGAGGGTGACCGCGCTCGATCTGCCCGGCCGCATTCAACAGGCGCTCGCCGCGGGGATCGTCTCCGAGGCCGAGGCGGCGAGTTTGCGCGAGTACGACCGCAAGGTGATGGACATCATCCAGGTCGACGATTTCGCCCCGGGGGAGATCGGAACGGGCGCGCAGCCCGAGCGGGAGCCGGCGGCGCCCCAGCCGAGCACCGCCCACGTCGCCTGAGCGCGTGGGCGCGCGGACGATCCTGCATGTGGACATGGACGCGTTTTACGCGTCCGTCGAGCAGCACGACGATCCGCGGCTCGCCGGCAAGCCGGTGATCGTCGGCGGGACTCGCCGGCGCGGCGTCGTGGCGGCTGCGAGCTACGAGGTGCGGCGTTTCGGCGTGCGCTCCGCGATGCCGATGCGTGCGGCGCTCGAGCGCTGCCCGCACGCCATCTGCGTTCCACCGCGGATGCGGCGCTACCGCGAGATCTCCGTGCAGGTGTTCGCGATCTTCGCGAGCGTGACGCCGCTCGTGGAGGGCCTGTCGCTCGATGAGGCGTTTCTGGACGTGACCGCAAGCGCGCAGCATCCGCAGGAGCTCGCGACCGCGATCAAGCGGCGCATTCGCGAGGTCACGGGGCTCACGGCCTCGGTCGGTGTCGCGCCCAACAAGCTGATCGCCAAGATCGCCTCCGAGCTGCGCAAGCCCGACGGACTGACGATCGTCACCCCGGATCGGGTCCACGAGACGCTCGACCCCCTTCCCGTGCGCTTGCTGCCGGGTCTGGGGCGCAAGGCCGGCGCGCGCGTCATGGAGGCGGGCATCGCAACGCTCGGAGAGCTCCGCAAGGCGCCCGATGCGGTCCTGTGGCCGATATTCGGCCGCTACGCTCGCCGGGTCCGCGAGCGGGCTTCGGGCATCGACGAGCGCCCGGTCGCCCCTTCGCGCGAGGAGAAGTCGATCAGCGCCGAGGAGACCTTCGAGACCGATATCGCCGATCCGCGCGCGCTGCGTGCCGAGCTCGAGCAGCTCGCCGACCGCGCCGCGGAGCGCATTCGCGCAAGCTCGCTCGCGAGCGGATGCATCGGCGTGAAGATCCGCCGGGGCGACTTTGCGACGTTCACGCGCCGGCGGCGCATCACCCCGACCCAGGAGCGCCGCGCGATCGCGCGGGTCGCTTACGAGCTGCTCGAGGGATGGCTCGCCGAGCATCGAGGCGCGAAACTTCGGCTGCTCGGCGTTGCCTTAAGCGGTCTGTGCCCCGCCGGGCAGCTCGAGCTGTTTGGGCAGGGGCGGCCGGCGCTCGATGCCGCCATTGACCGGATCCAGCGGCGCTTTGGGAGCCATGCACTTCGACGGGGCGCGTCCATCAAGTAGTATTTGCCTATGTATCTGTCGTTCTTCGGACTCAACGAGAAGCCGTTCGCGATCACGCCCGATCCGCGCTACCTGTATTTGAGCGAACGCCACGCTGAGGCTCTCGCTCACTTGCTCTACGGCATCAATGAGGCCGGAGGATTCGTGCAGCTCACCGGGGAGGTGGGCACCGGCAAGACGACGGTGGTGCGCTCGCTGCTCGCGCAGACGCCGCAGAATGCCGAGATCGCGCTCATCCTCAACCCGCGGATGACCGCACCCGAGTTTCTGCTGACGATCTGCGAGGAGCTCGGAATCGGGGTGCCGGATTATGCGATGGAGAGCCTGAAGGATCTGGTCGACATCCTCAGTCACTACCTGCTGCGCGCACACGGGGCCGGCAAGCGCATCGTGCTCGTGGTGGATGAGGCGCAGAATCTCGCACCGGAGGTCCTCGAGCAGGTGCGTCTGCTCACCAACCTCGAGACCAATACCCAGAAGCTGCTGCAGATCATCCTGATTGGCCAGCCGGAGCTGCGGGAGATCCTCGCCCGCACGGAGCTGCGTCAGCTCGCGCAGCGCATCACCGGGCGCTATCACCTCTGCCCGCTGCTGCGCCAGGAGACCACCGCCTACGTGCGGCACCGGCTGCGCATTGCCGGCGCGACGAACGATATCTTCACCCCGCATGCGCTCGCCGAGGTTCACCGGCTTTCGGGCGGCGTGCCGCGGGTCATCAATGTCATCTGCGACCGCGCGCTGCTCGCCGCGTACACCCAGGACCGCCATCGCGTCACGACCTCGATGGTGCGCCGCAGTGCCGAGGAGGTGTTCGGGCGGCGCGTTCTGCCGTGGTGGCTGCCCTGGGGCGCAGCTGCTGCAACGGCAGCCGTGATCATCGCCGCGGGCGTGACGCTGTGGCAGTTGGGACCGGCGGCATTCGCGCGAGCGAAGCCGGCAGTGCTCGCCCATTCGGACCCCTCGGGCGCCTCGCAGCGCGACCCGGCCGCCGCGGCACGCCCCCCGATGCCCCTCGCCTCGGCTGCCGCGGCCGGCTCGAGCGCTTCGAGCTCGAGCTCGCAAAGCCTCGCGAAGCTCCTCGCCGCGCACACCGCGGAGACCGACCCCGATAGCGCTTTCGGCAAGCTGTTCGCCCTCTGGGGCGCGCATTACGTCGCAGGCAGCGTCGACCCCTGCACGCAGGCCGTGCAGCAGGGGCTCGAGTGCTTCGTGCAGCACGGCTCGCTCGCGCAGCT
>JASHUC010000375.1 GCA_030040235.1 Gammaproteobacteria bacterium
GCGCTGTCCGTCGAGACGATCGTTGAACGACAGCCACTGAGCGCCGGGCGTTGCTCGCTGTGCAACCGCGGTCGCGCTCCAGGCGAGCGCCAGGCAAGCGGCCATTCCCAGGAACGATTTCATTCTTTGAACCCATCCCGCTGCGCCTGCGGGTCCGGGATATGCATTCCCGTGCTCCAGCCGGGGCGCATCCCGTAAGGGACACTCAAGAGCACCGCCTCGACCTGGCTGATCTGACCGGCGGCGTTGATCTCGAAGATCTCGTGAATCATCCAGGTCCACGGGGCGGTATTGCGCACCGTGACCCGGCGGCCGTTCTTCAGCCGGTATGACCGGACGGTTGCGTCGTGGTCGAACTCGACGCCGGCGTAGACGAGACCCCGCTCCTCGTCCACCGCGAGCACGCGACGATTACGCAGGCGCGTGTCCTCGTGATAGTAACCGAGCCGGAAGGCCTCCTTGCAGCTGTAGTTGAGTGGTCCCGGCGTCGCCCCGGGCGCCAGCGGCCGGCCCGTGGTCTGCGTGCCGTTCTCGAGTCTCAGGCAGTCGTCGGCGAAGGGCGGCGGCTTGTCGCCCGTATTGTTCTCGATACCCGTGAAGTAGCGGTTCACGATTGCGGCGAGCTGCGCTCGGCTGCGGCGCTTATCCGGGGGCAGCGCGCTGAGAAACTGCTTGCGGGGCGTTTCGCCGAGCACATCGGTGCGCGCGAGTGCGCTCGGTCCGCCGGCGACGGTGGTGCCGAGCCGCGCAGCGATGCTTTCGATTTCCGTGATGTGCCGATCGACCACTCTGAGCCGTGTGCCGACCAGGACCGGGGCGCCGTTCTCGCGCGCTTTGACGAAGAAGCCGATCTCACCCTGGCGGGGATCCGCGACGAACAAGCGGTACGTCTCCACGCTCTGCACCGTGCGCCACAGCCCGTCGGGGAGGGTGAGCTCCACGCCGTTCTCGGTGTAGCGGGCGCGCGCTGCCAGGGGGGCCTTGGCCGGATTGTGGGAAAGCATCGCCGCGAGGTATTGCTCGGCGATGCCCTCGAGGCACATCCGATTGCATTCCGGGGCCCCGGAGCCGTTCTCGGCGGCGCGTGGCGCCGGGCTGCCGATCGTGGAGAGGCCGAGCAGCGCGACGACGCCCCCGGCAATGCGATATCTGATGCTCATGAGATCCCCCACGACGAACGTGCCACCCCTTCGAATATAGCCCAGAATCGTGCTCCGAGGCGCAGCTCGGCCGTCCGGGCTCAGCCGACGGTATGTCCCTAGGTAGACCCGCAGGCCGCCGGCTTGCTCACCCCGAGATTCGCCGGCCAGGAGGATGCCTTGAGATGTGCGACCTTGCCATCCCGCAGCGTGTAGAGCACGAAGAACTTCACGGTCAGAAACTCGCCTTTCCTGAGCGCACCGAACACGAAGTCGGGCCGGTCGCGGGTCGCATGGAAGTCCATGTCGATCTCGGCGAAGAGGTGGTCCCTGTCCTGAAGAATCGTCTGTGCGCGGATCAGCTCGCGGATCCCGTCATGCGCCCAGTTGAGGAACTCGAGCAGCTCGCCCCGGCCATGCAGCAGACGCGGGCCGCTCTGGAAGATGCAGTCCTCCGTGAACCAATCCTCGACGAGCTGCGCATCGTTGCCGGAGTTGAACGCCCGAATGTATTGCTTGAAGTCCACGGCGAGCCTTCCTTCGGATGCGGCGTCAACGCTTTCGCGTAAGATGCCGCAGGAGCGCGCGAGTGTACACGCGACGGAGCGTGTGCTCGGGCAGTCCCTGAGGAGGCAGGCAAATGGACGGTGAGAGGTGCCGGCCGGTCGAGGATCCGGCGGTGTGGACGAGCGCATCGCTCGGGGGCAAGAGTGGGCTCGTCCATCCACTGCGTCCGGATCATCTCGAGGCCTTGCGCACGGTGCTCGCCCACACCCGGCACCTCGGCCTGGAGCAGATCGGGCGTGGCGAGTTCGAGCACCCGGCGGTGAACGAGCTCATGAGCGGTGTTCGCCGCGAGCTCATGCGCGGCCGCGGCGCCGTGATCCTCTCCGGAATCGACCTGGCCGCGTTCACGGAGGAGGATTTCACGCGCATCTGCTGGGGGCTCGGCACGCACCTCGGCACGGCCGCGCCGCAGAGCTATCGGCGCGATCGGCTCGGGTTCGTGCAGAAGGAGGAGCACAACCCGACCGGACGCGGGTATTTGATGGACGTCGAGCTGCGCTCGCATACCGATTTTCACGAGGTGCTCTGCCTGGCGTGCGTGCGGCGCGCCGCCAGCGGCGGGGAGAGCGGACTGGCAAGCAGTCTCGCCGTCCACAACGCACTTCTCGAGGCCCGCCCGGAGCTGCTGCCGCCCCTCTACGCGGGCTTCTATCAGGAGTGGGCAGGCGAGCAGCGGGTCTCGACCGACAGGATCCCCGTCTTCTGTCGTGTCGAGGACAAGGTGAGCTGCTACTACCATCCGCTCGCGCTGCTCAACGCCGCGAAGGAGCTCGGCGTTTCGCTGCCCGCGCAGCTCGAGGAGGCTATGCGGGTCTTCAGGGCTCACGCAGACGCCCCCGAGCTGCGCGCGGATTTCATGCTCGAGCCCGGCGAGATCCTGCTCTGGCACAACTTTCTCGTGCTGCACTCGCGCCGGGCGTTCCAGGACTCTGCGAGCCAGAAGCGGTTGCTGCTGCGGCTGTGGCTCAACGTGCCGCAAGGCCGGCCCATGCACCCGGCCTTCACGGGACGGGCGCGCGCGATGGACGTCGAGCACGGGAACGGACGGCCGGCCATTGATTACAATAGCAGAGCGGCCGGCGCAACAGCGCGCGGATGATGGGGTGGAATCGCGGCGATGCTCAAAGCTGGAATCGATGCTTCCGAGGAGCGGGAACTACTGAGCGCGGTCGAGCGCTGGGTGGAGCGAGAGCTCGCCCCCCGGGTGCTCGAGTACGATCACGAGGACCGCTATCCACACGAGCTCGTCGAGCAGATGAAGGAGCTCGGACTGTTCGGCGCCACGATCAGCCCGCAATACGGTGGAGTCGGTCTGCCGGCTGCGACTTACGCGCGCATCGTGATGTCGATCTCCTCGGTGTGGATGTCGATCACCGGCATCTTCAATTCGCATCTCATTCTCGCGCTCGCGATCGAGCAGTTCGGCACCGAGCGGCAAAAGCGCGAATGGCTGCCGCGGCTTGCGCGCGGGGAAGTGCGCGGAGGCATTGCGCTCACCGAGCCCGATGCGGGCACGGATCTGCAGGGCATCCGCACGACGGCCCGGCGCGAGGGCGACTCCTACGTGATCAACGGCACCAAGACCTGGATCTCGAACGGCATCGAGGGGTCGTGCTTCGCGCTGCTCGTCAAGACCGATCCGCAGGCCGAGCCCCGCCACAAGGGAATGAGCCTCTTCATCGCGCCGAAACAGGACGGCCTCACCGTCGGGCGCAAGCTCGAGAAGCTCGGTTACAAGTGCATCGACTCGGCCGAGCTCGTCTTCGAGGACTACCGCGTGCCTGCGTGGTACCTGATCGGCGAGCAGGAGGGGCAGGGCTTCTACCAAGCGACGGGCGGCCTGGCGCTCGGGCGCATCAATGTCGCTGCGCGGGGCGTGGGGATCGCCGAGGGTGCGTTGCGCCTGGCGACCCAGTACGCGCAAACGCGCAGGACCTTCGGCAAGCCGATCTGCGAGCATCAGGCGATCCAGTTGAAGCTCGCCGAGATGGCCACCAGGGCACGGGCGGCACGGCTGCTCACGCTCGATGCGGCGGAGGTGTTCGATCACGGGAAACGCTGCGACCTCGAGGCCGGGATGGCCAAGCTCTTCGCATCGGAGGCCGCGCTCGAGAATGCAACCGAATCGATGCGTATTCACGGGGCCTACGGTTACTCGAAGGAATACCACGTCGAGCGTTTGTACCGGGACGCCCCACTCACGTGCATCGGGGAAGGCACGAACGAGATGCAGCGGATCATCATCGCCCGCCAGTGGCTCAAGCAGCATCCGATCGCTTGATGAGCGCCAGCAAGCCCCTCGCCGGCATCCGCATTCTCTCCGCGGAGCAGTTCGCAGCCGGGCCGTATGGAACGATGTTCCTCGCCGCCCTCGGCGCGCAAGTCATCAAGATCGAGAACCCGCAAACCGGCGGTGATCCGGCGCGCTACGGCGGCCCGTTCATGCTCGGCGCGGCGGACAGCGAGTACTTCCAGAGCTGGAATCTCAACAAACGCAGCATCGAGCTGGACCTCAAGTCCGAGCCGGGGCGGCGCGCGTTCCACGCCCTGGTCGCCGGCGCGGACGCCGTCGTGAACAATCTGCGCGGTGACCTCGCCTCCGAGCTCGGCCTCGACTATCGCGCATTGTCGAACGTCAAGCCGGGCATCGTCTGCGTCCACATCTCAGCTTACGGGCGCGATACCTCGCGCGCCGCATGGCCGGGCTACGATTACCTCATGCAGGCCGAGTCCGGGTTGATGCACCTGACGGGCGAGCCCGATGGCCCGCCCGCGCGCTTCGGTGCACCCTCGATCATCGATCAGATGACGGGGATGACCGCCATGGTCGGTCTTCTCGCATCGCTGCTGCGCGCGCGTGACAGCGGGCGCGGCTGCGACGTGGATGTGAGTCTGCTCGACATGGCGTTGCACCAGCTGGGCTACGCGGCCATCTGGTATCTCAACGAGGGCCTGCGCTCGAGCCGCCAGTCGCGCAGCGCCCACTTCGCGGTGGCACCCGTACAGACGCTGCGCACCCGGGATGGCTGGATCTTCATCATGTGCATGACGGACAAGTTCTGGTTGGAGCTCGTCGCGGCTCTCGCGCGTCCGGATCTCGCGAGCGATCCCCGATTCGCAACGCCGGTGTCCCGTGGCGTGCATCGGGAAGCGCTCACCGGGATTCTGGACGAGGAGTTCGGCCGGATGCCGACGAGCCATTGGCTGAGCCTCCTGAGCGGCCGCTTGCCGGTGGCGCCGGTGCTCGACGTCGCCGCGGCGCTCGAGAGTCGCTTCGTCGCCGAATCGGGCATGATCCGCGAGGTTCGGCACCCCGAGCGAGCGGATCTCAAGGTGCTGAGCAACCCCCTGAAAATCGACGGCGAGCGGCTCGAGCTCACCGCCTGCACGCCGCTCGGGAGCGACACCGGATGGTCGTGAAAGCCCAACCGGTCGGCCCGTCGCGCTATCGCGAGAGCTTCGGCCGCTGCTACGAGGACTTCGTCGTCGGAGATGTCTACGAGCACCGGCCGGGCCGCACCATCACCGAGACCGATAACATCTGGTTCAGCCTCCTCACGATGAACACGCACCCGCTGCACTTCGACAGCGCCTACAGCGCGAGGACCGAGTTCGGCCGCCCGCTCGTCAACAGCTGCCTCACGCTGTCGATCGTCGTCGGCATGAGCGTGTCGGATGTGAGCCAGAAGGCGATCGGCAATCTCGGGTGGACCGACATCCGGCTCACCGCGCCCGTCTTCGTCGGCGATACGATCTACGCCGAGTCCGAGGTCATCGGGAAGCGGGAGTCGGCCTCACGGCCGACGCAGGGCATCGTCACCGTGCGCACGGTCGGCAAGAAGTCGGACGGCACCTCGTTCATGAGCTTCGAGCGCACGGTGCTCGTGCCCAAGCGCGGTCACGCGATCGAGGATTGACAGCAGGAGCACACTGATGGCGGCTCGAGAAGAGACGGCGAAGGAGGGAGCGACGCGGGCGGGCGCGCCGGCACCGCCCGGGCGCGAGGTTTCCGCCGCCACGCTGATCGCAAGCGCACGAGCGCTCGTTCCGATGCTCCGCGCGCAGCAGGACGAGGCGGATCAGCGCGGCTACTACTCCGAGGCCGTGCACCGGGAGTTCCTGCAGGCCGGGCTCTACCGCATCCTGCAACCGAAGATGTTCGGCGGCCACGAGCTCGATCTCGGAACGTTCCTCGGCGTGGTGACCGAGATCTCTCGCGGCCATCCCGCGACCGGTTGGTGCTACACGCTCGCGAGCTCGCATTGCCTGATCCTCGCCTCGCACTGGAGCGAGCAGGCGCAGCGCGAGCTGTTTGGCCCGAGCGGCGACTTCCGCTCCTCGCATCGCTCGGTTCCCACGGGCAAGCTCAAGAAGGCCGAGGGCGGCTATCTCATCGAGAGCGGCAGCTGGTCCTATTCCTCGGGCACCAAGGTCGCAACGCACTTCGGCGGCGGGGCGCTGCTGCCGGATGCGAAGGGTAATCTCGTCAGCGTCAATTTCTTCGTGCCGCGGGACAAAGTGACGATCCTCGATGACTGGGGCGGGGAGTTGAGCCTCGGCATGCGCGGCAGCGCTTCCCACACGGTGCGCATCGAGAACGTGTTCGTGCCCGATCACCACTTCTCGTGGGGCAACTTCCTCCTCGAGCAGACCGACCCGCAGGGCACGCCCGGTACGCGGCTGCACGGCAACCCGATGTACCTCGGCGTGGTCGGCGGCCCGTACCACCTCACCTTCAGCGCCATGATGCTCGGCACCGCGCGCGCGGCGATCGAGGAGTTCGAGCAGCTCATCCGCACGCGCAAGGTGATCGGCAATCCGAACCTGTACATCTATCAGCAGACCGATGTGCAGGCGGCGCTCGGGGAGGCCATGGTGCTCGCGGACTCGGCCGAGGCGGTCATGCGGGCGGCCGTCGAGCTCTACCGCGAGGACTGCGAGCGGTGGGCGCGCAACGGCACCCCGATCGGCGCCGCCGACACGATGAAGATGTGGGCCATGGCGCGCCAGAGCTGCCTCCTCTCGTGCAACGCGGTCGAGCTCCTCTTCCGCCGCGGGACGCCCACCGTGACGACGCGCGGCCACAAGCTCCAGCGCTACTTCCGCGACATCCAGATGTACCTGGTCCACCCCGCGGCGCAGCCGTGGGTGCCGCGGGGGCGGGCGCAATCCCATCTCGGTCTGCCCGTCGAGTACTTCAGCGCGAGGAAATGAAATGGCTCCCGTACGTGTCTCCTCGATCGGCCATACCGGCATCACCGTCTCCGACCTCGATCGCTCCACGCGCTTCTATCGAGAGGTTCTCGGCCTGCCGGTGAGCGAGCCGGTGCATTGCACCGGGGAGATGTTCGAGAAGATCACGGGTGTGCCGGGCGCGGAGATCGACATTTCCTTCGTGCGCGCGCCGGGTCACGTCATCGAGCTGCTGTGCTTCCGCAAGCCCGAAGGGCGCGTGCGCTCGACGCTGCGCTCGTGTGATCCGGGGTTCTGGCATCTGGCGCTCAAGGTGAGCGACCTCGAGCGCGTCGTCGCAGCCGTCGGGCGCGCCGGCTTCCAGCCGCTGAGCCCGGTGCAGGGGGTGGCTGAAGGCCCGCTCAAGGGAATGAAGGTGCTCTATGTGCGCGACCCGGACGGCGTCGTGCTCGAGCTGATCGAGGAGCCCCCGGGCGTCGCCCTGGAAGAGCTCTATCTCGCAAATGCAAGGTAATCGGTCGATGCACGCAGGGCGCGAGGTGCGCCATCGATGAAGGCGGCCGTCTTCAGCAAGATCGGCGCGCCGCTCTCGATCGAGAGCCTGCCCGATCCTGCGCCCTCGGGCAGCGATGTGCTCGTGCGCGTGGACCGCTGCGGCATCTGCGGCAGTGACCTGCACATGACCGAGGATCCGAGCTTCGGCGTGCCTTGCGGCACGGTGCTCGGGCACGAGTACGCCGGGGAGGTCGTCGAGGTCGGACCGGACGCCCGGCGCATCGAGCGCGGTGACCGCGTTTCGGTGCTCCCGATCCGCAGCTGTGGCCACTGTGCGGCGTGCCTCGCGGGCGAGCAGGCCTGGTGCGCCGAGATGCGCATCGATGGGGGCGGATACGGCCAGCTCGCTCTTGCGAGCGAGCGGCAGTGCCTCAAGCTGCCGCGGACCGTGTCGCTGCACGACGGGGCATTGATCGAGCCCCTCTCCGTAGGGCTGCACGGGGTCAATGTCGCGCAGATGCCGGCCGGCGCGCGCGTGCTCGTGATCGGTGCGGGCCCCATCGGTCTTGCCACCACGTTCTGGGCCCGCCGGCTCGGGGCCGGCGCCGTCGCGGTGACCGCGAGCTCGATGATGCGTGCCGAGCTCGCTCGAACGATGGGCGCGACCGTCTTCATCGATCCGGCGCGGATCTCGGTTGCCGAGATTCACGCGGCGCTCAGCGCACCGCCCGATATCGTCTTCGAATGCGTCGGCAAGCCCGGGCTCATCAAACAGTGCCTCGAGTACGTGCGCCCGCGGGGCACGGTCGTCGTGCTCGGGCTTTGCACCGCCCTCGATTCCTTCGTTCCGTTCATCGCCGTCGCCAAGGAAGTGCGCATCCAGCCGGCGGCGCTCTACCGGATGCGGGACTTCGAAATCGCCGCCGATGTGATGGATGAGGGCGTGGTGACGCCGCGGGCCATGGTCACCGATACGGTCTCGCTCGAGGGTCTGCCGCCGGCGTTCGAGGCGTTGCGCCATCGATCCCGGCAGTGCAAGGTGCTGATCGATCCATGGATCTGAAGAGCTTGCGGCGCCGCAGTCGATTCGAATCGAGGACCACACCATGACGACCCCACCGGGAACGAGCTTGAGGCTCGAGAACAAGGCCGCGATCGTGACGGGCGCCGCCGGCAATATCGGGCTCGCCGCCACCCGGCGCCTGCTCGCCGAGGGCGCGCGGGTGCTGCTGGTCGACGTGAACGAAGGGGCACTCGGTGCGGCCGTCGAGCGGCTCGGCCTCGAGCAGTCGGCCTGGATGCCGCGGGTGGCGACCTGCACGGCCGATGTCACCTCGGCCGCGCAGTCCGCCCACTATGCGCGACACGCCGAGGAGCGGCTCGGCAAGATCGATGTGTTCTTCGACAACGCCGGAATCGAGGGACCCAACGCCCCGATCACGGAGTTTCCCGAGGATGCCTTCGAGCGGGTGATGCAGATCAACGTGCGGGGCGTGTTCCTCGGCATCAAGTACGTCGCGCCGCGCATGCGCGAGGGCGGCAGCATCATCATTACCTCCTCGATCGCCGGGCTGATGGGAAGCGGCAGCTTCACCGCCTACACCACGAGCAAGCACGCCGTCATCGGCCTGATGCGCGAAGCCGCGATCGATCTGGCACCGCGGCGCATTCGCGTCAATACCATTCACCCGGGGTTCATCCGGACGGAGATGCTGCTGCGCATTGCACGGCGCATGCGGCCCGGGGCATCCGACGAGGTGCTGCTCGATGAGCTGGCGGCCCGCACGTTGCTTGGCCGCTGCATCACGACCGATGAGATTGCGCAGAGCGTCGCCTTCCTGGCGAGCGACGAGAGCCGCATGATCACCGGACACACCTTCGTGGTGGACGCCGGCACGCTCCTCAGATGAGCGCGCCCGCCGCGCGCGGAAGAGGCTCGGTCAAGGGCTTCCTCGCTTGAGCCATCAGGCCGCGCGGGCCATCGGACCGTCGATCGTCGAGGGCGCGCCGGACCAGCTCTTCACCTCGTTGAGGCACTTGTTGGCGAACAGCCGGATGGCGCGCATGCACTCCTCGTGCGGCATTCCACCGGTGTACAGGTGCGGGAACATCCCCTGCGGTTGACGCCGCCGCTTCACGTCCTCGAGCTGCTCGAGCACCTCCCGTGGAGTGCCGGCGATCGAGCTCTGGTGCGCGTTCTCGATGGCGACCTGGGCTTGCTCGGGCGTCATACGCAGCGCGCTGTAGTTCTCGTAGCCCTTGATCGTGCCGTGGTGGGCGGAGGTCATCTCGTAGTTCTTCACCGCCGCCGCGAATACTTTGCCGGTGTAGATCCGCGCGAGCTCGCGCGCCCGGTCCCCGCTCTGATCGACGAACACCAGATTCGAGACGAACGGCGCGACGGGCTCCTCGCCCGGATGGGCCTCTTGCCAGGCCTTGAGCCAGGCATCGGAGGCCTCGTCGCTGAGGAGGCGCCCCTGAGTCGAGACGGACGGGGCATGCCCGGCCACCATCGGCTGTCCGAGATACAGGCGGCCGAGACCGAGCCTCGCGGCTGCGACCATCGAGGAGGGCGATCCGGCCGCGCAGAAGGCGCGCCCCTTGAGCGAACGGATCGGCCTCGGGCGGATCTCGCGCCGCGGCTGCTTGAAGATCTCCCCGCCCTCGATCACACCGGTCTCCATCGCGCGCATGACCATCGCGACGGTCTCGTCGAAGCGCTCGCGCGCCTGGCCCTGATCGATGCGCATGCCTTCGTACTCGACGCGCGAGAGCCCGCGTCCGAAACCGACGAGCGCGCGTCCACCGGAAACGTGATCGAGCAGGACGATGTCCTCGCAAAGCCGTACCGGATCGTGCCAGGGGACCACGAGCACCTGCGTGCCGAGCCGCACGCGCGGGTGGCGTCCCGCGAAGTAGGAGAGGTACATGAGCGGGTTGGGACTGATCGAGTAATCGCTGAAGTGGTGCTCGGTGATCCAGATCGACTCGAAGCCGAGCTCGGCGGCGAGCTCGAGCTGCGTGAGCTCCTCGCGGATGAACTGCCGGTCCTCGATCCAGGAATGATTCGCGAATCCGCTGGCGATGCCGACGTGCATGATCTTAAGTACCTCGCTCCGTCTCAGATGCTGACGCAGACCGCCTTGGTCTCGAGGTAATTGTTGAGTACGTCGTGACCCATCTCCCGGCCCCAGCCCGACTGCTTGTAGCCGCCGAAGGGTAGTGCCGCATCGAAGATGTTGTAGCAGTTGATCCACACCGTACCGGCTCGCAGCCGGTTGGCGATGCGGTGCGCCCGCTTCATGTTTCCGGTCCAG
>JASHUC010000376.1 GCA_030040235.1 Gammaproteobacteria bacterium
GCCCTTCCAAAGGGGTGCCGGCGGTGGTCCTGCGCCCGATGACGGTCGAACCGCTCCCGGCGCCCCAGCTCGTTGCGCCGGACTCCTCGCAGAAGCGCATCGACTGGGATGCCGAAGGGCGCCGGGCCGCAGAGCACCTCATCGCTGCCCCGCAGGTTCGTGAGTTTGGACGCGCTCCCGGGGAGATTGCCCCCGCAGAGCAGCGCCCCGCCCCCGCACACTATGCGGGGGAGACCTACACCGACGTGTTCGGCGATCGGGTCTACTGGGTCAGCGACCGGTGCTATCTCGTGGAGGGAAGCCCGCTCGCGGCCGCGATCGCGGGACTCAACCACCCCGGACCCGCACCCGGCTCCCTGCCGGGCATGTCGTGTGTCTCATCCGCCGCACCCGCAGGCGAACTCTTCAAAGATCTTCCTGCGTACCAGAAGAATCGCCCGCAATGAACAGGGTCGCCGGATTCTCCAGACGCTCCTTGAGCGTTTGAATCATCGCGGCAGCGACGTAGCCGTCGACGAAGCGATGATCGAACGAGGAGGAGAGATTCATCATCCGGCGGATGGCGACCGCCCCGCCCGAGACGACCGGGCGCTCCACGGCGCGATTGATCCCGATGATCGCGAGCTCGGGCGCATTGATGATGGGCGTCGATGCGATGCCCCCGAGCTTGCCGAGGCTCGTGACGGTGATCGTCGAGCCGCTGAGCTCGGCGCGGCTCGCCGCATTAGTGCGGGCCGCCTCGGACACGCGGCGGATTTCCCGCGCGAGTTCCTCGAGCGGTCTGCGCTCGGCGTTGCGGACCACGGGCACTTTGAGCCCGTCAGGCGTCTGCGTAGCGACACCGACGTGCACGGCGCGATACCGCACGAGCATGCCGCGCGCGGCATCGTAGAGTGCGTTGCATTGTGGATGCTCCGCCAGGGTGCGAGTGAGCGCGAGGATCAGGAACGGCAGATAGGTGAGCGGCGGGGCATCGGCTCGGCGCTTGCCGTTCAGATGCGTGCGCAGGCGCTCGAGCTCCGTCACGTCCACTTCCTCGACGTAGGAGAAGTGCGGGATCGTGCGCGCACTTTCGCTCATGCGCTCGGCGATCAAGCGGCGCAGCCCGATGACTTTGATTTCCTCGATCTCGGGAGTGGCACCGGCTGGCACCGGGCGCACCGAGGCGTCCTCGGGCGAGCGTGCCTCGAGGTGCGCCGCGAGATCCCCGCGCATGATGCGCCCGCTGGGGCCGGAGCCCGCCACCTTGCTGAGATCGACACCGGCCTCGCGCGCGCGCCGCCGTATGGCAGGCGAGGTGAGCACGCGACCGCTGCGTGCCGCCGTGGGTGCCGGTGCGGGTGCAGAGACGGAGGTGGGTGCGGAGGCGGAACCCCCATTGACACCCACGGCCGCGGGCTTTCTGGCCGCAGGCGCAGCCACCTCGCTCTCAAATACCGCGAGCTCGGAGCCCACCCTCACCCGGTCCCCCGGCGTGCCTTGCACCGCGACCACACGCCCGCCGACGGGCGATGGCACCTCGACGGTCGCCTTCTCCGTCATCAGCTCGACGAGCGGATCGTCCTCGGCGACCACATCGCCCGGCTTGACGCGCCAGGAGACGATCTCCGCATCCACCGTCCCCTCCCCGAGGTCGGGCAGCTTGAAGACATAGCGGCTCAAGTCGCCTCCATCACGGCCCGGAGGGCCGCGGTGATCCGGTTCGGTCCGGGAAAGTATTCCCACTCGAAGGCGTGCGGGTAAGGCGTGTCCCAGCCCGTCACGCGCTGGATCGGAGCCTCGAGGCTGAAGAAGCATTCCTCCTGCACCGAGGCGGAAAGCTCCGCGCCGAAGCCGCTGAAGCGCGTCGCCTCGTGCACGATGACGCAGCGGCCCGTCTTGCAGACGGAGGTGCACACGGTATCGAGATCGAGCGGCACGAGGGTGCGCAGGTCGACGATCTCCGCATCGACGCCCGCGAGCCGCACGGCCGCCTCGGCGACGTGCACCATGGTGCCGTAGGTGAGAACGGTCACGTCCACTCCGCTGCGCACGATCTCCGCGCGGCTGAGCGGAATGCCGTAGTGGCCGGAGGGAACTTCGCCCTTCGGATGCGTGCTCCAGGGAACGGCTGGCTTGTGCCAGTCCCCATCGAACGGTCCGTTATAGAGGCGCTTGGGCTCGAAGAAGATGACGGGGTCGTCGTCCTCGATCGAGCTGACGAGCAGACCCTTGGCATCGTAGGGATTCGACGGCATCACCACCTTGATGCCGCAGACGTGCGTGAAAATAACTTCCGGGCTCTGCGAGTGCGTCTGCCCGCCGCGAATGCCCCCGCCGCAGGGCATTCGCACCGTCACCGCCGCGGAGAACTCTCCGGCGGTGCGGTAGCGCAGCCGCGCGAGCTCGCTCACGATCTGATCGAACGCCGGATAGACGTAGTCGGCGAACTGGATCTCGGCGACCGGCCGCAAGCCGTTGACTCCCATGCCGATGGCGGTTGCGACGATGCCGCCCTCGGCGATCGGCGTGTCGATCACGCGCGACTCGCCGTACTTGCGCTGCAGGCCCTCCGTGCAGCGGAACACGCCGCCGAAGTAGCCGATGTCCTGCCCCATGATGACGACGGCCGGATCGCGCCCGAGCATCACATCGAGCGCGGAGTTGACCGCCTGCACCATGTTCATCTGAGGCACGGCCAGCCCTCCCGGGTACAAGGACGGAGCTTCACGAGCTACCCTCCCAGCAGCGACTTGAGCTCGCGGCGTTGACGGGCGAGGTGCTGCGGCATCTCTTTGAAGACATCCTCGAACATCGTCGCCGGATCGAGCGAGGGTCCCTCGGTGAGCGTCCCGTAGCGTACCGACTCCTTCCAGCACTCGGCGACGTGCGCATCCATCTCCTTCTCGAGCCGCTCCTGGCGCTCCTTCGACCATTCACCGAGCGCGATGAGGTGCCGGACGAGACGCTCGATGGGATCCCCGAGCGGGAACGCCCGCCACTCCTCCTGCGGGCGGTAGCGCGAGGGATCGTCGCTCGTCGAGTGGGCGCCCGCACGATACGTGACGTGCTCGATGAGGGTAGGGCCGGCGCCGCGCCGGGCACGCTCCGCCGCCCACTGGGTGACGGCATGGACCGCCAGGAAATCGTTGCCGTCGATGCGGATGCCGGGAATGCCATACCCCGGACCGCGCGCGGCAAAGCTGTGCTGCTCCCCGCCGGCAAATCCCTGGAAGGTGGAGATCGCCCACTGATTGTTCACGACGTTGAGAATCAC
>JASHUC010000377.1 GCA_030040235.1 Gammaproteobacteria bacterium
CGCCCCAAACGGGTTTGCAAACTGTGCGGCGCGTCGCTGGTTTTGGCTCCGGGCGTTGCCTAGACTCACCCGCCTTGGTGGGGAAGGCCAGCGACACCAGAACGATGGCGAGCATCCGCCGCAACGACTTCGACGTGACCAATACGGTTCAGGTGAGCTCCGTCGCCGCGGTGAGAGCGGCCGTGCAGGAGCTCTACCTCGGCGTATGGCCGGATATCGACCTCGAGCCCATCATCCGCTCGTTCGCGTTCTTCGAGAAGCTGTTCGCCGGCCAAGTGCCGGGCTACTTCGGGGTGGATACGGTCTATCACGACCGCCAGCACACCCTCGACATCACGCTCTGCCTCGCGCGGCTCGTCGTCGGCTACGAGCGCCAGCAGCGGACGCCGCAGACGCTCGGCCCCGAGCGCGCCATGGTGGGACTCATCGTCGCACTGTTTCACGACATGGGCTACCTGCGCCGCTCGGAGGACGGAGGCGAGTTCCGCCACGGCGCCGAGCTCACGCGCGTGCACGTCTCGCGCGGGGCGCGATTCCTCGAGGACTACCTGCCGACCGTCGGTCTCGCCCGCTGGGCACCGGTGGCGCGCGAGATCGTGCATTTCACCGGCTACGAGGTCCCGTTCTCGCAGATCGGGGTCTCCGATCCGCTCGATGTGAAGCTCGGTCACCTCATCGGAACTGCCGACATGATCGGGCAGATGGCCGATCGCTGCTATCTCGAGAAGTGCCGCGATCGGCTGTACCCCGAGTTCGTGCTCGGGGGCATGGCGCTGCCCGTGGCATCGAACGGCGGGCGGCACGTGCGATACGCCTCGGGGCTCGATCTGCTGCGTCAGACGCCGGAGTTCGTGACCGAAACTCGCGTCACGCGTCTCGACGGGCACTTCCAGAGCGCCTACCGGTATCTCGAGATCCTCTTCGACGGACGCAATCCGTACATGGAGGTCGTCGAGCGCAATCTCGAGTACCTGCGGCAGATTCTGCGCAGCGAGAACTGGCGGCTGCTGAGGCGCAACCCGCCGGTGTTCTCGGCGCTCGCCGACCCGATGGCAACCGTGCGCGAGCTCATGGTGCGCTATCTGCACCGCGCGTGGGTCGACGGCCGTTGACTCCTAGGGCGAATCGATCGGGGTGACATAGCGCCGGTAGAGCTCGGCGAGGCGCATGAGCACCTGCTCCCGAGCATCCATGCTCGAGCCCGCGACGGCTTCGGCGAGCACCTCGAGCGACAGCTGCGTGAGCGCAGGAACTGCAACCGGCGCATAGCTCACGTGCCAGGGCTCCGGGGAGATGCCGCCGTGATCAGTCGCATACGGGCGGAAGAAGCCGAAGCGCGGGGCGTTCAGCCCGAGCCACGCCGAGAGCGAGGCGAATGCGCCACCCGCAGCAAATTGCCCGGTCGCGAGCTCGATGCGCGCTCCCGGGCGCAGCCGCGCGCGATCGATCAGATCGAAGTCGGTTCCCCAGTGATGACGGCTCGCCCCGGGCAATGCCGACCAGGTCAGAATCGCATCCACCACCGCACGATCCGCGAGCTGCGTGCGCTCGAGCGCGCGGCCGCTGCGGTCCAAGAGGGGGCGCTCGCCGCGGAATTTTCCGTTCCAGATTGCGACCTGACGGCCGAGGTCGCGGTAGCCTGAGACGACGGCGAGCTCGATGCCGTCCGCCCGCGAAGCCGCGCGCAAAGCGAGGAGCGGCGCGAGCGCGGCCTCGTGCGCCGCGCAGCCGAGCTCGGCGCTCTCGCGGACGTGCGTGCGTGCTCTGCCGGTCAATTCGAGCGCGTTCAGCATTCCCGGGAAGTGTCGCTGCTTTGAGACAACTTTCAAGTGGTCGGCCCGGACTGCCCGCGCTAAGATTGAGACACAATTCAAGGGGGAACCGATCGGACCCGAATAGGGGGGTCCGGTCATCACGCCGTTTCTAAATGCAGCGCATGGCTCGCACGGCCCGTGGCAGGGCTTAGGCGCCACCAGGTATTCAAGCACGTGAGCGCAGTCAGTCTGAAGCTGAAGTACGCTGCTGCCGCCTTCTGCGCGGTGCTCGCGGCGGCCATCGTGCTCGCGGGGCTGTTCGCCTGGCAGCACCACCACGAGTCCCACCAGCTCGATACCCTCGCGCGAAACGTTCCGCAACCGGCAGCCGCGCTCGCGGGACGGCTCTCCACGCGGACGGCAGCGGAATTCCACACGGTGCTGCTCATCGCCGGCGGCCTCGGCCTCGCCGGCGGGCTGTTCGGTGCCGCTCTCGCCTGGCGTGCGGGGCGCAAGCTCGAGCAGCCGATCGTGGCGCTCATCAGGAGCGCCGAGCGGATTGGCCAGGGCGACTACACGCGCCCGCTCGATGTGGCGCGCCGCGACGAGATCGGCGAGCTGCAGCACGCGCTCGAGCGCATGCGCTACAAGCTGCGTCAGACCACCATCACCAAGGACTACCTCGGGAGCGTCCTCAACGGGCTCACCGATGCGGTCTTCGTCACCTCGCCCGAGGGCGTCATCAAGGTCGCCAATCAGGCCGCTTGCAAGCTGCTCGGCCTCTCCGAGGAGAAGATCCTCGGCAAGAGCATCCTCGCGATTCTCGATGAGCAGGAGCGCAAGGGCTTCGACCTGCTGCAGGCGGCGCACGACACCTGCGAGACCGTCGTGCGCACCCACCAGGGTCAGACGATCCCGGTGCTGCTCACCGGTTCGCAGATCGCGGGCGATGATCCACAGTTCCAGGGCAACATCTTCGTCGCGCGCAACATCACCGAGCGCAAGCGTCAGGAGCGGCGCATCCGTTATCTCGCCCGCTACGATGCGCTCACCAAGGTTCCCAACCGGATGCAGTTTCAGCACCTGCTGCAGCAGGCGATCGCGCGCGGCATCCGCAGCAGCCAGGCCGTCGCGCTCCTGTACATCGACATGGACCGTTTCAAGGAGGTGAACGATACCTTCGGTCACGGCGCCGGGGACCGGGTGCTCGAGGTGCTCGCGGAGCGGCTCACGCGCGCCCTCCCGCCGGGAACGATCCTCGGCCGGCTGGCGGGCGATGAGTTCGCGCTGTTCATCGAGGGGCTGCCGCCCGAAGCCGACAACCGCGGCCCGGTCGCTCACCTCGCGCGCTCGATCCTCACCGAGGTGAGCCGCGCGTTCCAGCTCAATCAGCAGGAGATCTTCCTCACCGCAAGCGTCGGCATCGCCTTCTGCCCGCGCGATGCCGAGAACGTGATCGACCTGATCCGCAACGCCGACGCGGCGATGTACTACTCCAAGCAGAACGGCGGGAATACCTTCGCGTTCTACTCTCCGGAGATGAATGCCGCGGCGGTCGAGCGGCTGATGCTGAAGAGCAAGCTGCGCCGCGCGCTTGAGCGCGACGAGCTCGTCACGCGTTACCAGCCGAAGGTCGACCTGCGCAACGGCCGGATCATCGGCGCCGAGGCGCTGCTGCGCTGGCGCCTGCCGGGCCACGGCGACATTCCCCCCGGCCAGTTCATCCCCCTCGCCGAGGAGACCAACCTCATCCTCGACATCGGCGAGTGGGTGCTCAACCGCGTGTGCCTCGACTACCGGCGCATGCAGAGCGAGGTGGCCGATCCCGGACGCATCTCGCTCAATCTCTCCTTGAAGCAGCTGCGCCAGGCGAGCTTCATCCTGCGCTGCCGCTCGGTGTTCCGCCGGCACGGCGTCTCACCGACCTCCTTCGAGCTCGAGATCACCGAAACCACGCTCATGGCCGATGCGCAGCGCACCGTGCGGCTGCTCGATGAGCTGTATGCGATGGGCCTGCATCTTTCCATCGATGATTTCGGCACCGGTTACTCCTCGCTCTCGGCCCTGCAGCAGTTCCCGATCGGAACCTTGAAGATCGATCAGTCCTTCGTGCGCGGCGTCGCCGAGGACGCCGGCGATGCGACCATCGTGCGCACCATCATCGACATGGGACGCAGCCTCGGGATGGAGGTGGTCGCCGAGGGGATCGAATCCCAGCGCCATCTCGAGTTTCTCCGCGGGCACCACTGCCACTTCGGTCAGGGAAAGCTCTTCGGCGAACCGATGCCGGTCGAGGAGCTGCTCGGGCTGCTCGCAGGACAGGCGGCGGGCACCGCTCCCTTCGCGCATCTGCTGCCGCCCGAGGCGGCTGCGCACCGCGCCTGAGGCCAGGCCCGCTCAGGTCTCGTCGCGATACCGGCGGATACGGGCCGCCACGGCAAAGAGCGCGATGCCGACGGCGAACCCGATCCACAGATCGATATTGTGGAACGCCCTGCCCGGATCGAGCAGGTGGAAGGGATTGGGTCCCGGGGCCAGGCTCGCCCCACCGGCACTGATATTATCGCCGGTGAACAGCTGCTTGATGTAGCCCGTGATGCCCGACGGCCACACGCGCAGCAGCCGGTAAGAGACGATGGTGTAGATCTCGTGCGTGCCGAAGGCCCAGCGCTCGAACAGCATCGCGATGATGGGCGGCAGAAATACCCAGAGCTGCACGTTGCGCCGGGCGAGCGCTGAGACGAGCATCAGGTAGCCCGTGACGGGCGCATACCAGAACGAGGCCACGGCGAGGCTCACGAAGCTGACGCCCTCGAGCTGCAGCCACGTGCCCGTGTCCCAGAACAGATTTCCGCCCAACCCGGCGATCGACCAGATTCCGGCGGTGAGCACCGTCGTGACCGTGCTGATGGCGTACACCGCGAGCGGCACCACGAGAAGCGCCACGAGCACCTTCGCGAGCACCGTCTCCCCGTCGGAGACCGGCATCGACTTCCAGAAGAGGATGCTGCGGTCCCGCCGCTCGGCGAACAGGCAGTCGGCTGCGTAGTACCACAGGACCACCAGCATGGTCACGTACTCGACGATCCCCACCCAGAGCATGGTCACCGCAAAGATCGCGCGCATGATCTGTTTGCTGAGCTCGACCTCGTGCCCGTTGAGCATGATGTGCCCGCTGATCACGAAGTGCCCGGCGGGGATCGCGCGCGCGAGCTGAATTCGTGCGAAAACGGCCCCGACCAGGATCAGCACCGCCACGGCGACCGGCGCCATCCACAGCACCCGGTGCTCCCAGAACTCGCGCCGCACCAGGGTGAGGAGCGACCTGAGCTCGCGCCGGCCGGCGAGCGGGACAGGCGCCTCGACCGGGGAGATCTCGACCGACTCATTCATGGCCGTCGCCTCGAGTGGCGCCCGCGGCGGCGCTCTGCTGCTGCATCTTCGCGACGAACAGGTCGGCGATGGACGGGGAGCGAACCTCGCCGAAGCGGGACAGTTCGCTCGCGGGGCGTCCTTCGAAGATCATCGCGACCCGGCCGAAGACCTCCCGCTCGTAGAGCGGGCCGAGCGACCGTGCGCGCGAGGCCTGCTCGGTGCTCGCATTGAGCTGCACGAAGCGCTGGGCGATCTGCTCGACGGAGCTCGAGAGGGTGATCTTGCCGCCCGCGATGAAGATCACGTCGGAGAGCAGGTGCTCGACTTCCTCGACCTGATGCGTGGTGAGCACGATGGTGCGCTCCTTGTCGAAGTAATCGTTGAGGAGCGTGTCGTAGAACTTGCGGCGATAGAGCAGGTCGAGCCCGAGCGTCGGCTCATCGAGCACCAGAAGCCGCGCGTCGATCGCGAGAATCAGCGCCAGGTGCAGCTGAGTCACCATGCCCTTGGAGAGCTCGCGCACGCGGCTCGTCATGCGGATATCGGTCCGGCGCAGGAAGTCCTCCGCCCGCGCGCGGTCGAATCGCGGATGCACGCCCGAGACGAACTCGAGCGCCTGACTCACGCGCAGCCAGCGCGGCAATACGGCCACATCGGCGATGAAGGACACGTCCTGCATCAGCCGATCGCGCTCGGTGCGGGGATTGCGTCCGAGCACGCTGAGCGTGCCCTCGAAGGACGTGAGCCCGAGCACGGCCTTCAGCGCAGTGGTCTTGCCGGCGCCGTTCAGGCCGATGATGCCGACGATGCGCCCGGCATCGACGGTGAAGCTCACGCGATCGAGCGCCCGCGTGGCGCCGTAGCGCTTGGTGAGATCGCGTGCCTCGATGACACTAGCCATGGTCATCTCCGGTTCGAGGCAACGAAGAGCCGGGCGCGGGAGTATCGCTCCCGAGCAGCTCGGCCGCCGAGAGGCCGAGACGCTGGATCGTAGCCCTGACCTTCGGCCACTCCTCGTTGAGAAAGCGCTGGCGCTCGTCCTTCATGAGCGCGGCGCGCGCCCCGGTGCTCACGAACATGCCCAAGCCCCGACGCTTCTCGACCAAATTCTCGTCCACCAGCTGCTGGTACCCCCGCAGCACCGTCAGCGGGTTCAAGCGGAACTCCGCGGCGACGCTGCGTACCGAGGGCAGGGCGTCCCCTTCCTTCAGTACGCCCTCGAGGATCATGGCGACCACACGGTCCCGAAGTTGCCGGTAGATCGGCAGGCTCTCGTCCCAGTGCGGTTCCATCGGGTGTCCCGGCCATCCCGTTGCAGGTAATTACAGATCTAATGTACCAGAGCAGCGGCGATGGTCCCCCACCAGATGACGACATTGACGAGGATCGACAGGGCGGCGGCTGCCAAAAGAATGCGTGGATTCGCGGCGGTAAGCATGGTCCTTCTCCATCCCCGGCCGGCACCGTGCTGGCCTTACGGTGTGCTATATAACTACAACACTACTTCTGTGTCAAGCCCCCCCCCCCTTAAAGCCGGCGCCGGGGGCGAGCCGATCGGTAGCCGCGCGGCGCGCCGCTAAAATGGCGATTTCGCGCCCACGGAGTCACGCATGAACAAAGCGGTGAACGTCGCCATCACGGGCGGTGCCGGCCAGATCGGGTATGCCCTCGCCTTTCGCGTCGCCTCGGGCGCTCTGCTCGGCCCCGAGCAACCGATCAACCTGCATCTTCTCGAGATCACCCCCGCGCTGCCGGCCCTGCACGGCATCGCCATGGAGCTCGAGGATTGCGCCTTCCGCACGCTCAACCGGATCGTGCCCACGGACGATCCCAAAGTCGCATTCCGCGATTGCGACTACGCGCTGCTCGTCGGCGCACGCCCGCGCGGCCCCGGCATGGAGCGCAAGGACCTGCTGCTCGCAAACGCGCAGATCTTCTCGGCACAGGGACGCGCGCTCGGCGAGGTAGCGCGACGCAGCGTCAAGGTGCTGGTGGTCGGCAATCCGGCGAACACCAATGCGCTCATCGCGCGCGAGAACGCCAAGGAGCTCGATCCGCGCAGCTTCACCGCAATGACCCGGCTCGACCACAATCGGGCGCTCGCGCAGCTCGCGAGCAAAACCGGCACGCACGTCGCGCGAGTCGCGCGCATGATCATCTGGGGGAACCACTCCTCCACGCAGTACCCCGACGTGAATCACTGCACGATCGACGGCAAGCCTGCGACGAGCCTGCTCGAGCGGAGATGGATCGAGGAGAGTTTCATTCCGACCGTGCAGCAGCGCGGCGCGGCGGTGATCAAGGCGCGAGGGTCCTCATCGGCCGCCTCGGCGGCCTCTGCCGCAATCGATCATGTGCACGACTGGGTGCACGGCACGCCGCCCGGCGACTGGGTGAGCATGGCCGTCGCCTCCGACGGCAGCTACGGGATACCGGCGGGCGTCGTGTACTCCTATCCCGTCGTGTGCCGCGGCGCCGGGTACGAGATCGTGCAGGGCCTGGCGATCGATGAGTCGAGCCGCAAGCGCATGCAGGCGACGCTTGCCGAGCTCAACGAGGAGCGCGACGGGGTGAAGGCATTGCTGTAAGAATGCCCGCATGCTCGCTGCACTCCTCACGCTTGTCGTTCTCGCGGCCATCGCGTATGCCGTGACGCAGATCGGCGGGCTCATCACGATCCTGTTCATCGCCGCGGCGCTAACGTGCGCCTACCGGCGGCTGAGCCTGCTCGCCTCCTCGGTGGCGTTCACGGTGCTGCTCGCCGCGTACACGGCGCTCGGTGCTCCGGCGGCGGCGTGGAAAGCGTTGCTCTGGGTGCTGCTCGCGCTCAACTGGGCGCTCAATGTCCGGCCGCTGCGCAAGAGCCTCATCACCCGGCCGTTCATGAGGGCATATCTGCGCCTGCTGCCCGCGATGTCGGTGACCGAGCGCGAAGCGCTCGAGGCCGGTACGGTCTGGTGGGACGGGGAGCTCTTCAGCGGCGCGCCGAGGTGGGAGCGGCTGCGCGCGACGAAGCCGCCGCAGCTCTCCTCGGAGGAGCGAGCATTTCTCGAGGGGCCGTGCGAGGAGCTCTGCCGGATGCTCGATGATTGGGACATCACCCATCGCCGCGGCGACATGCCCCCCGAGGTCTGGCAGTACCTCAAATCGCAGGGCTTCTTCGCGATGATCATCCCGAAGCGGTACGGCGGTCTCGAGTTCTCGGCGTACGCTCATTCGTGCGTGCTCGCCAAGATCGCGAGCCGCAGCGCAACGGTGTCCTCCACGGTCGCGGTGCCGAACTCTCTCGGTCCGGCCGAGCTCCTCAATCACTACGGCACGGAGGAGCAGAAGAATCAATATCTGCCGCGGCTCGCCCGCGGCGAGGAAGTTCCCTGTTTCGCCCTGACCGGTCCCCGCGCGGGCTCCGATGCGGCATCGATCCCGGACACCGGCATCGTGTGCCGCGGCGTGTGGCAGGGCCGCGAGATCATCGGCCTCAAGCTCAATTTCGCAAAGCGCTACATCACCCTCGCGCCGATCGCAACGGTCGTGGGCCTCGCCTTTCGCATGTACGATCCCGAGCACCTGCTCGGGGAGCGGACCGACCTCGGCATCACCTGCGCCCTGATCCCGCGCAACACCGCGGGGATCAGCATCGGGCGGCGCCATTTTCCAATCAACATTCCCTTCCAGAACGGTCCCATTCAGGGCACGGACGTTTTCGTCCCGCTCGACTTCATCATCGGCGGCCCCAAGATGGCCGGCCAGGGCTGGCGCATGCTCGTCGAGCAGCTCTCGGTCGGACGCTGCATCTCGCTGCCCTCCAACGCAACGGGCGGCTCCAAGGCCGCGGTCTGGGCGACGGGTGCCTATGCGCGCATTCGCCGCCAGTTCAACGCGCCGGTCGGCCGCTTCGAGGGTGTGCAGTCGATCATCGCGCGCATGGTGGGGCTCACCTACATCA
>JASHUC010000378.1 GCA_030040235.1 Gammaproteobacteria bacterium
CCGGCGATCGGCTCGCCGATCGAGGTCAGCTCTCCGCGGACGCGTGCAACGAGCGGAGTCCCGGTTTCCAGGTGCAGATCACTCGCACCGAGCTCGCGGCCCTTCTGAATCCAATCCTTGAGCGACATGGCGCAAAACTATACTCCGCAGGTCAGCCGTCGAGACCGCATGCGGGGAGCCAGGCTCGCCTGGCACGCTCGCCACGGCCCCGGTCGCCAAACCGATGCAATTGACAATCATTCTTATTTGCAGTTATCATTTCCCCGGCTCAGATCAGCCAGAGCACGACCGTTCATGTACGTCTGCATCTGCCACACGCTCACCGATCACGACATCCGCGAAGCTCTCGAGCGGGGCGCCCGCTCCCTCGGTGAGGTCCAGTCGTGGCTTCCGGTTGCGGGATGCTGCGGCTGCTGCGAGCAGAACGCACGGCAGGTTGTGGATGAGTACCTGAGCAGCAAAGCGACCGCCGACGTAGCCTGACTCGGGGTTGCGAGCGCCTGCCCGCTCGCCGATCATGGCCGCCAACAATACCAACGGAGCGGCCGCAATGAAGGGCGATCCGAAGATCCTGCAGCACCTCAACGCGGTGCTGAAGAACGAGCTCACCGCGATCAATCAATACTTCCTGCACGCCCGCATGTTCGGCAACTGGGGGCTGGAGCGTCTCGAGGAGCGTGAGAAGGAAGAGTCGATCGATGAGATGAAGCATGCCGACCGCCTGATCAAGCGCATCCTCTTTCTCGAGGGTCTGCCCAATCTTCAGGACCTCGGCAAGCTCCTCATCGGCGAGAACGTCGAGGAGTGCATCAGCTGTGATCTGAAGCTCGAGACTGCGGCTCGGGCCGAGCTCAAGTCTTCGATCGCCGCGAGTGAGACCGCCGGTGATTATGTTTCGCGGGACCTCTTCCGATCGATCATGGACGCGGAGGAGGAGCACATCGATTTTCTCGAGATTCAGCTCGATCTCATCAAGCGGATCGGGAAAGAGAATTACGCTCAGTCGCAGATCTCGAACAAGAGTTGAGGCGCCGAGCGCGCTGCGCATCGGATTTGAAAGGCGCTGACGCGTAAGCTCGGCAGTAAATTTGAAAGCGCTCGTCGTCCGCGCGCGACACACTTCGATCACACGCATCGTCCGATGCGCGTACTGCCTCACAGTTTTCTTTCCTGACGAGGAATAAGTTCAGCGCGCCTCGATTCAAAGAATTCCGCTCACACCTCTGGAGGAGGGGGCCATGTCCTCGATCACGATGGAGATCTGCCCGATGTGCGCGATGTGTCCGACGCTCGCCGGCCGGTGGCGCCTGCAAGTGCGGTGCGGCTGCGGCGCGTGTGGGCCGAGAATGAAGACGCAGGACGAGGCGATCGGGCGGTGGAACTCGGTGGTGAGCTTCATCCGTGAATTCAGACGCACCGGAGCTGTGATGGCGGATGCGTCCAAGCGCGGCCGGAAACCCGCGGGCGTTCGGCGGCTCATCCGCCGCGTGGTCTGGCAGTGCGGGCTCGAGCCGCACCAGGGGCTCTGACAATGTCGAAACATGCACGCTGTTGCCGGAGCCCGACGGCTCCGGCGACAGCGGAGGCTCGACGAGCCGTTCTCAGTGATGCCCGTTCTTGTCTTCGCGCAGCGAATCTTTCACGCCGCCAACGATGTTTTGGACTTTGCCGCGGATCTCATCGGCCTGACCCTCGCGCCTCGTCTTCTCGTCGCCGGTCAGCTTGCCGACATTCTTCTTCACCGCGCCGATCTTTTCCTTCACGGCGCCTTTGACCCGCGTTCCCCGTAAGCATCATTTGAGGTGGAGCGCCCCTCTGAGCTCGACCCGCGCCGCGGCTTCTTGCTTCTCGAAGGGCTTGCAGTCGAAGAGCATCGCGGCGAGGGCGGTTCCCGCGAGCCGCCCCCCCTCCACGTCGCTCAGGTAGTGCACGCCCGCGACAGCCCGGTTGTGGGCGAACTCGTCCGCCCGTGCGAGGATCTGCGCGCGCCGCTCCGGGATCATGTCGGCGAGCACGAGCGCCGTGGCGTACGCCCAGGTCGAGTGGCCGCTCGGGTATGAGGCGGAGGCCGGACGGGGGATCACCGGGTTCAAGCGCGGCTCGACCGTGAAGGGGCGGGGCCGCGCGAACTCGCGCTTGCTCGCGCCGATCACCGCGGACTCATCGACCACGATCTCGCGGAAGAGCTCGAGGGTGAGCGGCAGCTTCTCCGCCGTGAACCCCCTCGGGTTGCCGAGCGCATCGGCAAAGCGAAAGAGACTGATCTTGGCATCCTCGCGCGCCTGCTCGATCTGTGCCGGCGTGCGGGTCGCCTGAATGCGAAGGAGCGCATCCAGGTCCGCCCGCTCCTCGGGTGAGCCTTCCGCCGGCGGCGGCGGCAGGATCCGGGCGAGGTCGAGCGTTGCGGAGCTGACGCAATGGGCCGTGTCCGGGGCGGTGAAGACCGCAGTAGCGGCCGAGGCAGTGATGGGCGCCGGGAGGATGGCGGCGATCGCGAGCCAACCGAAAAGCAGGGAGGCGAAAGCGGTCGAGCCACGGCGCTTCGGCATGCGCATAGTTCCCTCCGTGTCCGCACTGCGGACAACTATCGCGCCGCGGCCGCGCTGTAGGCCTCCATCATGAGCCCCGTGCCCCCGTGCGAGACGTGCGCGACGACGGCGGTGCGCCGGTGCACCTTGGTCACGGCTCCCAGGTTGATGGCGAAGGCGAGCTCCACGTGCTGGCCCTTGCGCAGTCCGAGGTTGCTCGTCTCGATGAATACGCCCGTCGCGCTCAGATTGACAGCCCTGCAGAGCCTTCTCCGGCCACCCGGTGTGGTGATATAGACGGTGGTCCGGGCTCGATGCCTCGTGTGCAGACGACGTTCCAAGACGGCGGCCTCGTTACTTCTGGTTATTCGAATCAACGCGGTGTCCTGACGCCCATTATGCCTTGACGCGATGCGATCTGCGCGACCGACTAGACTTAATTTTTGGGCGGGTCCTGGCCCAGGAACGTCGAGATCTCCCGGCCGAAGCTCTTGAGATCAATAAGGAAAGAGTCGTGGCCCTCGAGGCAATTGAGGGGCGCAAAGCTCGTGTCTGCGCCCGCTCTGTGGAACGACTCCGCGAGTGCCCGTTGCTCATCGATCGGGAAAAGAAGGTCCGATTGCACCCCGATGACGAGCGCCCGCTCGATGCGGGAGCGGGCGAGCACCGCCTCGATCGAGCTTCCGTGCGCGGCGAGGTCGAAGCGGTCCATTGCGCGCGAGATGTAGAGATAGCAGTTGGGATCGAAGGCCCGCACGAAGCGCCGCGCGTGGGACTCGAGATAGCTCTGGATCGCGAACTCGGCCCCGAAGGGCTGGTTTTCGCGATGCTCGTGGGGGGCGGGCCGGCGGCCGAAGCGCTCGCGCCACTCGGCCGCGGAGCGGTAGGTCATCATCCCGAGCTTGCGCGCGATGCGCATGCCGATCGCCGGCGGGCGTTGATCGGTGTAGTTGCCGCCGCGCCAGTTCGGATCGCGCAGGATCGCCTCGCGCTGGATCGAGCGCAGCGCGATCGCGAACGGGGAGGCCGCGGCGGTCCCGGAGATGCTGATGGCGTTGCGTGCGGCACCCGCAAACTGAGCAAGAAAGGCGAGCACGACCATGCCGCCGAGCGAAGGTCCGATGATGGTGTGCGCGCAGTCGATGCCGAGCGACTGCAGCGTCTCGAAGCCCGCGCGTGCGATGTCCTCGATCGAGAGGTCCGGGAAACTCACCCGGTACGGCGAGCCCGTCGCCGGATCGATCGAGGCGGGCCCCGTCGATCCGAAGCAGCTGCCGAGCGAGTTGACGCAGATGACGTGGTAGCGCTCGGTATCGATCGGATGTCCGGGGCCGATCATGCCCTCCCACCAGCCATCGCTCGGGTCCGCGGACGATGAGGCCGCGTGCGCCGGCGGAGAGAGGCCGGTGAAGATCAGAATGACGTTGTCGCGCCGGGGCGAGAGCTCGCCCCAGGTCTCGTAGGCAATGCGCGCTCCGTGCAGCACGCCCCCGCGTTCCATGCGAAAGGGGTCCGGAAGGTCGGCGTAGCGCCGTGCATCTCCCGTGCGCAAGTCCTGCCGTGGCGCCCCCGGGGGCGTCGGCTCGGGGCGCTCAGGGCTCGGGGTCGCGAGCTTCAGATTGGAGTCGTGGGTCATTCCACCCTCTGGGGTCCCTTTGTAAGCGCATCGTCGGGTGGCGACAACGAACCGCAGGGCATGAGGTGAGAGCCGCCCATTATCATACGGCCCGCCGAATGCGCGTAAGTCCTTGAAAGAACCGAAACCGGCTAGAACTGAAACCGCCTGCCGTGGAGAGAGTTCAGAAGCTGCTCGCCTCCCTCGGGCTCGGCTCGAGGCGCACCGTCGAGCAATGGATCCGGGAGGGCCGCGTGACCATCGGCGGCCGAACGGCGCAGCTGGGCGATCGGGCATCGCCGGGCGATGAGGTGCGGCTCGATGGCGTGCGGGTGAGGCTTGCGCCTGAGGCGTCCTCCTCCCGCGAGCTCCTCCTTTATAACAAGCCCCTCGGGGAGGTCACGACGAGGAGCGACCCCCAGGGGCGCCCGACCGTTTTCGACCGCCTGCCCACACCCCGGGCCGGCCGCTGGATCTCGGTCGGCAGGCTCGATGTGAACACCTCGGGGCTCCTCCTCTTCACCACCGACGGCGAGCTCGCGCATCGCCTGATGCATCCCTCGAGCAGCATCGAGCGCGAGTACCTGGTGCGGGTGCGGGGCCGGCCGGAGCGCGACACTCTCCGCAAGCTGCTGCTCGGCGTCCCCCTGGGCGACGGACCTGCCGCCTTCGACCGCATCAGCGACGAGCCCTTGCCGGCGGACGAGGCCGCGGCCCGCAATGCGTCCTACCGGGTAGTGCTCCACGAGGGCCGCAACCGGGAGGTTCGCCGCCTGTGGGAAGCGGTCGGCTACGAGGTCAGCCGGCTGCTGCGCATCCGTTACGGGCCGATCGAGCTGCCGCGCGACCTTCGCCCCGGACATTGGCGCCTCCTCGACGAGCCCCCGATCGCCCGCCTGGTCGCTGCCGCC
>JASHUC010000379.1 GCA_030040235.1 Gammaproteobacteria bacterium
CGGCGAGCCCCGCGTGCGCACGCACGGGTGGACCCGGGGCGGCACGGTGAGCCTGTGGTCTGCGATCGAGCCGTTCCTCGCCGTCGGCCTCGCGCACGTGCTCTGTACCGATATCGAGCGCGACGGAACGCTCGGTGGACCCAATCTCGCGCTCTACCGCGAGGGACTGCGGCGCTTTCCGCGGCTAGCGTGGCAGGCCTCGGGTGGCGTGCGCAACGCGGGCGATCTCGCGGCCCTCGCGGAGGTCGGCGTCGCTGCCGCGGTGAGCGGCAAAGCATTGCTCGAAGAGCGCATCAATCCGCAGGAGTTACGGCCATACTTGCCAAACGCATCATTCCCTGCCTCGACGTGCGCGCCGGTCAGGTCGTAAAGGGCGTGCGCTTCCGCGACCACCGCGTCGTCGGCGACATCCTCACCCTCGCCGAGCGTTATCGCGACGAGGGCGCCGATGAGCTCGTGTTCTACGACATCACGGCGAGCCCGGAGGAGCGCTCGGTCGACCGCGGCTGGGTGCGTCGCGTCGCACGCCTCCTCGATATCCCCTTCTGTGTCGCCGGCGGAATCCGCTCCGTGCGCGATGCCGAGGAGGTGCTGAATGCCGGCGCCGAAAAGGTCTCGGTCAATTCACCCGCGCTCGCCGACCCCGGTCTCATCGATCGGTTGAGCGCGCGGTTCGGCGCCCAGTGCATCGTCGTCGGCATCGACAGTCAGACCGCCGCGCAAGGCTACCGGGTCTTCCAGTTCACCGGGGAGGTGAGCCGCGCACGCGATTCGGGCCGCGACACGCTCGAGTGGGCGGCGGAAGTGCAGGATCGCGGCGCGGGCGAGATCGTCCTCAACTGCATGGCGAGCGACGGCGTGCGCCGCGGCTACGATCTCGCGCAGTTGCGCGCCGTGCGGGCGGTGTGCCGCGTGCCGCTCGTCGCATCGGGCGGGGCGGGCTGCGCGGAGCACTTTCGCGCCGCGTTCGTGCAAGCGCAGGTCGATGCCGCCCTCGCGGCGAGCGTCTTTCACAGCGGCGCCGTCTCGATCGCAAATTTGAAACGCGAGCTTGCCGCATCCGGGGTGGCCGTACGCCCCGGGAGCGAAGCGCCCCCGCCATGAGCGCAACCGCCTCCTCGATCACGCTCGAAGACATCGCCCGGCTCGACTTCGCCAAGGCGGGCGGACTCCTCCCGGCAGTCGTTCAGCACGCCGGCAGCGGCGCGGTGCTGATGGTCGGCTTCATGAACGCCGATGCGCTCCGCGCCACTCTGGCGCGCGGCCGCGTGGTGTTCTTCAGCCGCAGCAAGCAGCGGCTGTGGGAAAAGGGCGAGACCTCGGGCCACACGCTCGAGCTCGTGGACATCGTGAGCGACTGCGATGCCGACACGCTCCTCGTCACCGCCCGGCCGCACGGGCCCGTGTGTCACACCGGAACGCGCACCTGCTTCGGTGAGCAGCCGCTCACGGCGGCCGAGGGCGTGTCATTTCTCTGCGAGCTCGAGCGCACGATCGAGCAGCGCGCGCGCGAGCGCCCGGAGGGAAGCTACACCGCGCGGCTGCTCGCGCAGGGTACGCAGCGGGTCGCGCAGAAAGTCGGCGAAGAGGCGCTCGAGGTCGCCCTCGCCGCAACCGCCGAGGGCGACGACCGGCTCATCGCCGAGGCGGCGGACCTCCTCTTCCACCTGCTCGTGCTGCTCAAGTGCCGCGAGCTGCCACTCGCCCGCGTAGTCGCCGAGCTCGAGGCGCGCCACCCTCAGGGTGCCGCGAGCGCATCGGCCCGGGAGTAGGCGTCGTTCGCTTCCGGGTTGCGGCCCCGCGCCCGCAGCGAATCGCCGACGAGCCGCCACGCCGAGGCCTGCGCGCGCGGGTCCCCGGCTGCGAGCTGCAGCGCCTTGTGCCCCATGCTGCCCGCGAGGGCGTATTGCCCGGCGCTCTCGTGCGCCTCACCGAGCATGATCCAAAGCAGAGGATTTGCCGGCTCGATGCGCAGCGCGCGCTCGAGGGTCGCCTGCGCGAGCTGCGGATCCCCGCTCGCGGCGTCCTTGCGCGCCTGCTCCACCAAGGCGGATGCCGCGGCGCCCAGGCGGTATTGCCGCGGAGCTTGCGCGGGGGCGGGCACCGGTTGAGGCGGCTGTGGCTGCCCCTCGGGCTGCGGCGGTGTGCTCTGGGAGGGAGCGGGCTGACGGGGGGTTGCGGCCGGCCGCACGGTCTGCGGGGCCGGGGCCGGCTCGTACGGCGGCCCGCTGAGACCTCCACAGCCTGCGGCGGCGGCGAGCACCGCCAGTGCGGGAAACAGAAGACGCGCTGCGCTTCTCAATGGGCGGAGCCCTGCAACCAGTGTCCGGCGCGCTGCATGAGCTGCTGCACCGTCGAGCCGATCACGGCACCGAAGGAGCCGCAGCCGGGCTTGAGCGGCGGGTTGGTGCCCGGCGGGGCCGGCAGCGTCACCAGGTCGCTCGAGCACGCCCCGTCGGCCCGCAGGCCCGTCTCGAAGTCGATCGTGACGGGCTGCAGCGTATCCGGCATCGGCATGTTCCACGAACTCATGGCGATGTCGGCCATCAAGTGATCCCACACGGGCAGGGCACCGATCTCGCCCGTGAGTCCGGTCACGCGGTCATCGTCGTAGCCTACCCAGACCACCGCGAGAGCGTCGCCCGAGAAACCCGCGAACCAGCTGTCGCGCAGATCCGAGGAGGTGCCGGTCTTGCCGGCAGCGATGAGACCCCGCGGCAGAACGGAGAGCGCGGGCTTGCCCGTGCCGCGCTCGATCACCTGCTCGAGCATGCTGTCCACCTCGTACACCGGATCGGCCTGGGCGACGGCATCCACCTCGACGGGGAAGGCCTTGAGCGGCTTGCCGTCGGCGCTGATCACCGCCCGCACGGCGCGCAGTGTGGTGCGGAAACCGCCGTTCGCCAGTCCTCCGTAGAGCTGCGCCACCTCGAGCGGGGTGAGGTCGACCGTGCCGAGCAGCAGCGAGGGGTTCTGCGGCGGGGCCTGATCCAGACCGAACCGCTGCAACGAGTGCGCGACCGTCTCGAGCCCGATATCCATCCCCAGATTGACGGTCGCGTCGTTGAGTGACAAGGCGAGCGCACGCACGAGCGGCACGGGCCCGTAGTTCTGGCGGTCGAAGTTCTGCGGCTCCCAGAGCTTGCCGCCCGCGATGCGAATGCTGACCGGTGCGTCATCGATGATGCTCGTCGGGTTATAGCGTCCACTCTCGAGGGCGGCGAGATAGATGAAGGGCTTGACGAGCGAGCCGATCTGGCGCCGCCCGTCGAGCGCGCGATCGAAGCCGTCGTACTCCGCATCGCGCCCGCCGACCACGGCGATCACATCCCCGCTCTGCGGGGCGGTCACGACCACGGCTCCCTCGAGCGGTGAGCCGGCGAGGCGGTGCTTGCGCACTCGAACATCGAGCTTGGCGAGCTCGCGATCGAGCACGTGCTCGGCATCGGCCTGCACTCGAGGATCGAGATTGGTGAAGACCTCGAGGCCTGCCTCGGTGAGGTCCTCCTCGTGATAGTCACGCCGCAGCGTGCGGCGCACCAGGTCGAGATAGGCCGGATAGTAAGCGCCCGCCGTCTTCGAGGTGATGCCGAGCGGCTGCGCCTGCGCGAGGCGCGCATCGCCCTCGGCGACGACGTGCTGCTCGACCATCTCATCGAGCACCAGATTGCGCCGCTTGAGCACCCGCGCGGGATGACGGCGCGGGTCGTAGTACGAGGGGCCGCGCACGATCGCCACCAGCGTCGCGATCTCACCGAGGTCGAGCTCGGAGAGCGGCTTGCCGAAGTAGAACTCGGAGGCAAGACCGAAGCCGTGGATCGCGCGGTTGCCGTCCTGGCCGAGGTGGATCTCGTTGATGTAGGCGTTCATGAGATCCGCCTTGCTGAAGTGCTCATCGAGCGCGACCGCCATGATCGCCTCGCGGATCTTGCGCGAGGCGGTCCGCCGCGGCGAGAGGAAGTAGCTCCTCACGAGCTGCTGGGTGAGCGTGCTGCCGCCCTGCTGCCATTGGCCGGCGCGGATATCCACCCACAGGGCACGCAGGATCCCGAGGACGTCGACGCCCCGGTTGGTATCGAAATTGCGGTCCTCGACGGCCTTCAGCGCCGCCGGCAGAAGCGCCGGCACCTCATCCGGCGTGACCACGATGCGATCCTCGCCGTGGATGGGGAAGATGCTGCCGATGAGGAGCGGGTCGAGCCTTACGATGGGCAGATCGTGCCCCGTGCCATCGCGCAGGCTCGTGATGGCCCCCTCGGAGGTCGTGATGGAGAGCAGTTCGGCCGCGCGTGCTTGATCGGCGAATCGTGCGGCCCGCAGCCCCACATCGATGCGTGAGCCGGCGATGCGGTAGGTCCCCGTCCTCGGCGCGAGTGTTCCCGGATCCTCGGTGCGGCGATAGGCGAGTCGCTGCAGCTCCTGCTCCACGTCCTTCTGCGAGAGCGGGAGGCCTGCATAGAGCTCGAGGGGCGCCGCATAGACCTGCGCGGGCAGCGTCCAGCGCCGGCCCTCGAACTGGTGGACCACGGTGTGAGAGAGGCGCAGGACGTACACGGTCGCCACGGCCGCACCCGCGGCCGCGAGGACGAGAACCGGGATGATCAGCCGGCGCAGCAGCTTCACCTCATCCCCCGTGCAGAAGCTCCGGCATACATGCCCAAGTTAGATGCAGATCTCCTCGGCAGCCTCGCGCAGATTGTACCGCGAGCTCATCGAGTGTCCGTAGGCACCCGCATTCGCAAACGCGAGGATATCCCCCTCGCGCGCCGGCGGCAGCAAGCGGTCGTGTCCGAGAATGTCCGCGCTCTCGCAGATCGGACCGACGACGTTCACGAGCTCCGCTGTCTCCGTTTCGAGACGCGACAGATTGAAGATCTCGTGGTAGGCGCCATAGAGGGCGGGCCGGATGAGGGAGTTCATGCCGGTCGAGACGCCGACGTATTTGAGATCGCCCTTGCTCTTGAGCTGGGTCACGCGCGCGAGCAGCACGCCCGCCGCCGCGACGAGGTAGCGCCCGGACTCGAGCCACAGCTCGAACCGCGGATGCGCCGCACGCACGCTCGCGAGTGCGGCATCGAGCCGCTCGAGATCCACTCCGGCCTGCTCCAGGCGTTCCGGAACGCCGAGGCCCCCGCCCACATCGAGCACCCGCACCTCGGGCAGCCGCTCGGCGAGCTCGGCGAGCGTGCGTGCGTTGTCGGCCCAGTTCGCCACGTCGAAAATGCCGCTGCCGCTGTGGGCATGCAGTCCGACGATGTGCACGTCCGCAGCCCGTGCGAGCCGCGCGACCGCGTCGAGCTCCTCGAGCGGCACGCCGAACTTCGAGCGAACCCCGGCGGTGCGCACGTGACGGTGGTGGCCGCGGCCGATGCCCGTGTCGATCCGCACGAACACCGCCCGGCCGGCGAACAGCCCCGCCCACGACTCGAGCGCGTACGTACTGTCGAGTGTCACTTGCACGCCCTGCTCCAGCGCCCAGCCGTATTCGTCCCGGCTCGCGAAATTGGGCGTGTACAGGATGCGCGCGGGGGCGATGCCGGGGACCGCCCCGAGGAGCTGCTCGATCTCACCGCGCGACACGCAGTCGAAATCGAGACCGGCGGCATGGAGCTGCCGCAGCACCTCGGGATGAGGATTGGCCTTCACGGCGTAGAGGACCCGGGCGAACGAGCCGAGCGAGCGCAGCCGCCGCGCCGCCGCACGGAGGCTCTCCAGGTCGTAGACGTAGGCGGCCTCGCGCGTCCCGAGGGCGCGCACGAGCTCGGCACGCTTTCGCATCCACCACGGGGGCGGGGCTTGCGCCGGCCGGCCCTCCCCCAGAAACAGCTGCTCCCAGGTAGGACCGAGTACGCGGTCCCCCGGCGTCGGGCGGATGAGCAGGTCGTGCAGCTGATCGACGAGGCGATCTCCCTGGCCCTCATCGACCACGAACGTGAAGTTGAGGTCGTTTGCGGCCTGACTGACCAGGTAGACCTTCTGCTCCGCGAACAGTTCGAAGGCGTCCCCGAGCTGGTGCAGAATGGCGCGGAT
>JASHUC010000380.1 GCA_030040235.1 Gammaproteobacteria bacterium
GGTGGTGCTGTCCGGGACCGTGGCCCAGTTTAACGAGGCTTTTGGCGTCGAGCTGAAACGCTACGAGTACGCGGGCGGAACCTATCGCGGGCGGGAGGGCGTCATTCAAATACCCGAGGAGCTGGCAGCCGTCATCGAAGCTGTGCTCGGTCTCGACAATCGTCCCCAGGCACGACCGCATTTCCGCGTGCGCGCGCCGCGCCGTCGGGGCGGCTCAAAATCCTCGCCGCAGCACACCTCGGTCAGAGCGTCGTCGCCTGCCGTCTCGTACCTACCCACCCGGATCGCGTCCCTGTACGACTTCCCGCAGGGAGGGGCGCAGGGCGAGTGCGTCGCGATCATCGAGCTCGGCGGCGGTTTTCGGCCGCAGGACCTCGAGGTGTACTTCGCCGGGCTGGGCATGGCGGCACCGACCGTGACGGCCGTTTCGGTGGACCACGGCGCGAATCAGCCGACCGGCAATCCGGACGGGCCGGATGGAGAGGTGATGCTCGATATCGAGGTCGTTGGCGCCGTCGCTTCGGGCGCGAGTATCGCGGTGTATTTCGCGCCGAACACGGACGCGGGCTTTCTCGATGCGGTGACGACGGCGGTGCACGATACCGTCCGCAAGCCGTCGGTCGTATCAATCAGCTGGGGAGGTCCAGAGTCCTCTTGGACCTCGCAGGCGATGACGGCGATGGACGAGGCATTCCAGGCCGCCGCCGCGCTCGGCATCACGGTATGCGCCGCATCCGGCGATGGTGGCTCGAGCGATGGCGTGGCCGGGGGCGCCCCTCAGGTCGACTTTCCGGCCTCGAGCCCTTTCGCACTCGGCTGCGGTGGCACGAGTCTGCGCGCCACTCGCAATCAGATCACGAGCGAGGTGGTCTGGAACGATGAGAGCACGAGCGGCGGAGCGGGAGGTGGCGGCGTGAGCGCTTTCTTCCCCGTACCCAGCTGGCAGCAAGGGCTCGCGGCGACCACATCCGCCGGGTCCCGAAGTGCGCTCTCCGGACGGGGTGTCCCCGACGTTGCGGGCGATGCCGACCCTCAAACGGGCTATGACGTACGCATCGATGGCACGGACACCGTCATCGGCGGTACGAGCGCTGTCGCGCCGCTGTGGGCGGGGCTCGTCGCGCGCGCGAACGCGCTCAACGGTCGTGCGGCCGGCTATGTGAACCCGACCCTCTATGCCCACCCGACTGCGCTGCGCGACATCACCCAGGGAAACAATGGCGCATTCGAGGCTGTGGCGGGATGGGATGCCTGCACCGGCCTTGGCAGTCCAATCGGCCAACAAATCGCCGCCATCGTCAAAGATTCATGAATTAACCACGGATGGGACGATGATGAACATGCTCGATGCCGGCGTCACGGCGGACAGCGTAATGTGCTCATAAGCCGGTGCGCACGCCAATGGGAGCAGAGCCCGAGAGCAGGTCGTGCCGCAAAACTCTCATGGCCGTCACGGCTAGCAGCAGTAGCGTGAGCAGCGCAAGGCAGATCACGACGACGCTCCTGCCGGTGCGAAACGGGGCCGCCCATAATGCCGAGAAGAACGCCGCGTAGATCAGATACAAATTGAGGAAGACACCTGCGATCGGCACGAGCAGATTGCGCACGACGTTGAACCGGTCCGGCAAGATGCGCCGGAAATAGAGCAGGTTTGCGACGTTGACGGCGGTGAACGTGAGCGCGCCAAAGAACACCAGCGCGTTTGCCCACCAGACGAAGCTGTCGAGGCCGTTGCGCAGGATTGCAAGGCTGAGCAGCCCGAGGCCGGCGCAGGTCGAGACGACGAACATGACTGCGGTCCGCGGGACGCGCTTTTCTCCCTCGAGCCGAGCGAAGGCCGCCGGCAGCAGACGATGGCGAGCCAGCGAGAAGATGATGCGGGAGGCACCCTGGACGCCGGCAATGTAGATGGCAGTGAGCCCCGTGAACGCCGTCGCGATGACGATGAGATTCCCCTGGCCCCAGTACGCGTGCGCAACCGGGCTGATCGCCGTGAGGCCGGCCGCGTTGTATGCGTCGATCTGGCCCGGAGGCGTGGAGAGGGTGAAAGCCCAGGAGTTGATGGCCCAGAACACAGCGATGCCGATGACGGCGAGGACCAGTACCCGCGGTACGTTCTCCCGCGGCGCCCGCGCCTCCTCGGCCGCAGTGGCGACGACGTCGAACCCCGAGAACGCCAGCATTCCGAGAATGATCGCCCTCCAGAACCCCGCGACGCCCTGCGTCGCATGCGCCGGATCGAAGGGGCCGAGATTGATGCCTGCAGGCACGCCGGCCTTGACCCACAGAATGGTGGCGGATAGCGCGAGCACCACCGTTGTCTCGATCAACATCAGGCGGATCGTCGTCCTGATGGAGACCTCCGCGCCCCGAGCGCAGATCCAGCCGATCAGGATGGAATGGAGGACGAGCCCCGCCACGAGAGCGACCATGTCCGGGATCCCGAGATGCAGCCAGTTCACCAGGTCGAGAAAGAACAGCGCGAACAGCAGGGGAACCGAGATCGCGATCATGATGAAGTAGGTCAGCATCACCAGCCCGGCGATCAGGCCAGTGGCTGGCGCCGCCGTCGTCCAGAGCCAGGTGGCCACCGCTCCCGCAGAGGGCGCGTGGCGGTTGAGGCTGGCATAGGAGAGAACCGTCGGAAGCGTGATGATCAGTGCGGCGAGGAAGACGAGAGGCGCCACCGGCCCGGCCGTCGCCTCGATGGGGCCCCAGGTGGCGAAGAGGCCGATGGCAGGCGACGTGACCCCGATCACCAGGGCGGCGAGCCCCCAGGGTCCGATGACGTTCGCCTTGAGGCGCGGAGCGCTCTCAACGTCCGCAGTCGCACTATACGAGGGCTGCGACAAGCTGGATCGCTGTGGAGCCGGTGCTCATTGTTCTCGGTCGCAAAATTCGCCGCCTTCCGCCTGCCCGCCGTCGGGTCAGATCCCCCCCGCAAGCGAAGGAGGAATCTTACGCCTGGGCTGGGGAGGGGATGCGACTCCCGATTTCGTTCGGCATCTACGGCTTGGGCAGCTTTTCCAGCTGCGACAAGGCGGCACTCACTATCTTCGGCGGAAACCCCATCCGCCCCAGCACGCGAATGGCGTTTCGTTCACGACTGGTGCCTCCGCGAACCTTGAAGTCGGAACGGAACCCCCTGCGCGGAGGAAGCGACGGTGAAAGACCGATCGGGATCGGAGTCGCGGTAACGCTGGGCCGGAACGAGCACGCTCTTTCCCCCCAGCGCTTATCAACAGAGCAAAGCGCGAAGGGGCAGCGCCAGCGGCGGTCACGGTCGAGGTCACCGTGAGCGTCCAAGCGCCTCATCTTTAGGCACATTCTCGACCTCGATCCGACAGATCGAGCACCTTGAGCTGTCGCATGTTCGGCGCCGGATGCGCACCGGCGTGCGCATCCAAGAACATCGCCTGTTGAGAGGATGCGCTGAACGCCGGCCACGCCGGCAGAAGCAATGTGTGTCGTGAGGAAGGCGGGAGTCAGCGTGGCGGAAGATTTCGACGGGGCCTCTGGCATCGAGCGCACAGCCCCGTCGAGGTGAGGAGGCTTTACAGTTATCGGCCGACTCGAAAGCTAGGCTACTGCCACTTCTTGCCGAGCTCGTCAAGACCGGCCCGCTGCAGGTCCTGCGGCGTCATCGTCGGCAAGAATTCCACACTTGCATCGAAGTTCAGGAACCAAGGTTCAGCCAAGCGCGGCATCTCGGATGCGTCGGACACGTTCACAATCAGGAACCCGCCACGCTTTCCGTCTGTGGTACAGAAGTAAGCCGCCTCCGGCTGCGCATCGTCGAGGATGCGACCCAGCTTTTTTCCTGCGGTCCCATCGAGAACGGCTTGATTGAATTTCTCAAGTGGAAGCGAGATGTGCATTACGAAGCGCATAAATCTCCCCATATTAGGAAGGGCGACGGAACTACACAGTCCTTCTACCGCGGTACGTCAAGGTGGGCCGCTTGACCGCGAAAGCCCACAGCGCAGCGGGCGGGTGATTGTACACAATCTCGTCGCTCGTGCTTTGCTGAACGTCTCAAGCCGCCGGTCATGCCGGAGGGTGCATCCTGTGGTTCCGCAAAGCCTCGAGCATCTCGGGCTTGGTTGCGCTCGCGAGACCGTGTTGGTGGATGACGTGCCAGGTCTGCGGTATCAGCGGAGTTGCGGAGACGCGCTGCGAGGAAGTGCCGGAGAAGCAATCTCGGCGACCGGGGGTATATCCTGGCAACTGTGCGGGTGCATCGAAATGTTGGAGGACGTGAATGACAGGACGCCGCTCCGGGGCGCTTCGTGTGGCGGCTCGAACTGCGCAGTCCGTCTTGATTGTCGGGTTGATGCAATGGAGCAGCCCCGCTGCCGTTGCCGTCAGCCCCGGTTCTCACGCCGGCAGCGTCCAGCACATCTGGCACCTGAACCGTAACACCTTTGATCGTACCGCCGACGCTTGCACCGATTTTTATCAATACGTTTGCGGCGGCTGGATCGCTTCCGTCCAGATTCCACCCGACCGCGTCATGGCCGATCTGGGGCAGGATGCCGCCGACGCGGGCAATGATCTTGCGATACGCCAACTGCTGACAAGCAAGGACCATGATCCTGATCCCGAGGTGATGCGGCTGCGGACCTTTTTCGCCTCGTGTTCGTCCGCCATGCCGGCAGCCGAGGCGGCTGCGGCCGCAACTCTTCGGGTATGGCTTGCAAGGATCGATAGCGCTGAGAGTCCGAATCAGTTCATGAGTGTGCTGCAAGCACTTCACGAGCAGGGCATCAACGCACTATTCCAGTATGTGGGTGAACCGGACCCGACGGACCGCACCCGCAATCGGGCCTCGATTCAGGAGGGGGTCCTCGGGCTCCGCCGCGATGCTTACTTGGCAAAAGGTGGACAGGCCGCAGGGCTAAAGGCGGCCTATCGCCGGCATGTGGCTCGGCAGCTGACACTCTCGGGCGTTAGCGCCTCGGAGGCGGAACGCGATGCCACCGCCATTTACGGCATCGAGGCAAGGCTCGCTCCAGCCGCGTTGTCGTTTTCGGCGCGTTTTGACCCGAAGGTCTCGGAACACCCGATGACCGAGACGGAATTGCAAAAAGTGGCACCGCACATCGACTGGCACGCCTATCTGGCGGCGGTAGGCTACCGTCCCGGTGACCCTCTTAATGTCGTTTCGCCTGCTTACATGCGTGCCGTTGATCAGGTGTTCGCAACCACCTCCGTGGCTGACCTGCGCGCATACCTGCGCTGGATATTTCTCGATGCCATGGGGCCGGCGCTCCCAGGAGCACTGGCTGAGGAGTACTACCGATTCGCAGCGTGGCCACTCGTACTGCAGCGCTCGCGGTTTGACGAATGCAAGCTCGAAACGATCAAAGGAATGGGGGTAGAGCTTTCGCATCAATTCTCTACCCGAATCCTGGGCCGCGAGGCGCGTGATGAGGCCAAGCGCGTGGTTCGCGACGTGCAACTCGAGGCGGAGGATTCGACCCGATCGGACGCGTGGCTGTCGCCGGCGGCAAGAGCGGCGAGCCGGAAGAAAGTACAGGCACTCGATCTCAAGGTCGGTTACCCCGACTCATGGCCTCCGACAGGCGCTTTCCCGCTCGAGCGGGATGACTTCCTGGCGAACATGCTCGCTGCGCAGGCATTCCAGCAGCAGCAGTCCTGGGACGGAGTTCATGCACCGCGGGATCCGCACGCGTGGGAGGTCATGGTCTACCCCAATGCGGCGCCCGGTCTGGCGGTGGCCCGCTTGGTCATCCCCAATGGCTATCCGGACGTATATACCAACTCCATGATCCTGACCGCCGCCCTGTTGCGTCCCCCGGTATTCGACCCTGAGGCTCCACCCGAGGTCCAGTTCGGAACCTTTGGGACCATCGTCGGGCACGAGATCGTCCATGTGCTGGAGAACCATCAGTTTGACTGGCGTGGCAATGATTCGGATTTCTGGTCCGCAGAAGATGTGAAGTCGCACGAAGGCCAGTCCGCGTGCCTGGTCAACCAGACAAATGATTTCGTGCTCTTCGGTGACAAGCATCTGGACGGACGATATACCTTCGATGAGAACGTCGCCGACCTGAGCGGCATTCCGTTTGCCTTCACTGCGATGGCCCGGGAGCACGGGGACGGCATATGGGAGAAGGGGAACGACGGCCTTTCGCCCGCACAGCGATTCTTTATTGCCTACGCTCAGCGCAACTGCACAGTCGAGCGCCCGGCATATTTTCGTGAGCGCGCTCCGCTCGATGGGCATGCTCCCAGTCGATTCCGAGTTAATGATCCTTTATCGAATATGCCCGAGTTCGCGCGAGCGTTTTCTTGTCGGGCCGGCTCACCCATGGCGCGTCCAAGGTCGTCGCGCTGCGTCATTTGGGCTCACGGCGCTGAGCGAACGAATTGAAGCGCGGATAAGGAAACTCCACGAGATAGGAGTTGATCCCAATCATGAAACACCTCCACATCCTCGTTCTTTGCACCGCCATGACGTTGGCCAGCGCCGCGGGCGCCGCGGCCGTCTATCCCCGCATGGCTCCGATTTCCCAGTACGGGACGGCCACTCGGACGGAGGAAATTGCGCTGGCGCGCAGCGCGGCCCCGGCCTCCATCTCGAGTCACGCGCGGATTCTCGTTCTCGGCAGGCGCGGGTATCAGACCGCCGTGACCGGCGAGAACGAATTCGTGTGCCTGGTGGTCCGGTCCTGGGACATGAGCTTCGACAATCCGGAGTTCTGGAACCCCAAGATCAGGTCACCCGAATGCTTCAACGCCGCCGGCGCCCGCTCGGTGCTCCCGCATTACCTCGAGCGAACCCGGTGGGTGCTGGCCGGCTATTCCATAGCCAGAATGGGCGCAGCGACAGCGGCAGCCCGTGCCTCCGGAAAGGGCATGAAGCCTGAGCGCGGCTCTCTTTGCTTCATGATGTCCAGGGACGGATATCTCAACGACAGCGTGGCAGGCCCCTGGCACCCGCACGTGATGACTTACGCGCTCGGCGGCAAGCCCACGGATTGGGGTGCGGGCCTCCCCGGATCATGGGTAGAGGCCGACGACACGAACTACAAGCCCGTCACTATTTTCATGGTGATCGTACCCACGTGGTCGGACGGCACGTCGGCTCTGGGTCGGCTCAACTGACCGAGCGCGGGACGCTGTCGCGCACACCGGCCCGGAAGCGACCAGGCGACGCCGCATCGAGAAGGCCCTGCCGATACAATTCGTTGCATAGCGACGCCCGCTGACCCAACTGCGCCGCTTGGGAAGCCCGGCGAGCCGGCTCGGGCGTCCCGAGATTCAATCGCTTGGCGTTGATACCTATCCTGGTGAACGTTTTCGTGGTTGCCGGGCACTCACAGGATCTGTGCACCGGTGCAGATCGGCTGCGGAGTGCCGACGCAGCACCGCGGATCTCGAATGATTGTAACTGCAACGTTGCCGGTCCTCTTATGGGAATGACTCGTGCCCTGCTGCGGCCGCTGTACCGGTGGGTGTGGCTCGATACGGCGCGGCGGGCGCGCAAGCTCCTCTGCTTTGCGGAGACCGAAGCAGACGGCGGACGCGATCTGGTATGCGCTGCCGAGGTGACGCGCGATCCCTTGCTCCGCAGGCACTTGATCCTCCATGCGCGCGACGAGCAGCGCCACGCGCAGTTGTTTCGTGGACGCGGCGCAGCTCTGATGCGAGCGCTGCCGGCACCCGACCGATCCGGTTATCGCGCAGACTGGCTCGCACCGGGCGAGCGCGGGCTGGATGACTTGAGAGTCCGGGAGCTCGACGCTGGCGCTCTCCTTGCCTTTCTGCATCTCTCCGAGAAATCGGCGGCAATGGATTTCGCATGCTATCGCGATGTGCTGTGGCATGACCCACCGACGCGTGCTCTGTTTGAAGAGATTCTTCGAGACGAGGCCTATCATATGAACTACACCTTTTCGGAGTTGGTACGGGTGTCGCCGCGGTACCACCGGGTGCTCCTGTGGCGGGCCCGTTTGGGTCGGCTGTGGAAGGGCTATTTGCGCCTGGCGCTCGCGCTCGCCGACCTCATCAGTGGGCTCCTTCTGACGGTACTGTACTTCACTGCGCTCGTGCCTTTTGCCTACCTCGCCAAGCACGCTGCCCGGCAGGAGCCGCACGGGTGGTTCCCCGTCTCCACGGAGCGCAGTGCTTCGCTCGAAAGGCAGTACTGACGTGAAGATCCTTGGAATCTCGGCACATTACCATGATTCCGCGGCGGCGCTCCTCATCGATGGCGTGCCGGTTGCCGCGGTGCAGGAAGAGCGGCTCTCGCGCCATAAGAACGATGCCGCTTTCCCGCTGCTGGCGATCGAATGGTGCCTGGATCAGGCGGGCATTGGCTCCGCGGCCCTCGACGCCGTGGTCTTCTACGAGCGTCCGATGCTCAAGTTCGACCGTATTCTGACGTGTGCGCTGCGCGAGTTTCCGCGCTCCTGGCGTGCGTTCCCTATGGCGATGAAGAACTCGCTCGGGGGCAAGGTCTGGATGCGCGGCGTGATTGCATCCCACTTGGGTGTCGCGGGGCGCAAGGTGCTGTTCACGGAGCACCATCAATCGCATGCCGCAGCTACATTCCTCACCGCGCCCACGCACCGCGCAGCGATCCTGACGACCGATGGCGTGGGAGAGTGGGCCACGCTATCGATCGGCATGGGAGCGAGGGGCTCTGGCCGTCGCACGTCTATAACCATGCTGCGTGAAGTCAGGTTTCCACATTCGCTTGGCCTGCTCTACTCGACCTTCACGGCGTATCTCGGCTTCGAGGTCAACGAGGGAGAGTACAAAGTGATGGGACTGGCGAGTTACGGCCGCCCGACACTCGTCAACGAAGTCCGTAGGCTCATTCGCCGCACCCCGGATGGGGCCTTCGCGCTCGATCTCGATTACTTCGAGTTCCATACCACGGCGCGGCGCTGCTATTCGTCACGATTCATCGATCTGTTCGGCCCACCGCGCAGCCCCTACGACCCGATCGACCTGCAGACCGCCGAGGGAAGGCGGTTTGCGGACTGCGCAGCGAGCGTGCAGCAGGTGCTGGAGGAGACGCTGGTGGACATTGCGCGCGCGCTGCGTAAAGAAACGGGATTAACGGACCTGTGCATGGGCGGCGGTGTGGCTCTCAATGGTGTTGTCAATGCCCGGATCCTCGCCGAATCGGGTTTCGAACGGCTATTCGTTCCTTCGGCCCCGGGTGACGCCGGCTGCGCACTCGGGGCGGCGCTCTATGCCGACCGGATTCATTTCGGCAACCCGGATCGTGAGGTCCCGGACCATCCGTTTTGGGGGCCGGCCGTCGATGGAGCGGCGCTTGCGCAGCTTGCGCGTGAAGACCGTCAGGTCTGGGATGAACTCGACGATGCGGAATTGATCGAGCGGACCGCGGACGATCTCATCGCGGGGCGAATCGTCGCATGGATGGATGGTGCACTCGAATTCGGACCGCGAGCGCTCGGGCACCGCAGTATTCTGGCTGCGCCGCACGGTGCGGAGATGCGCGACAGGCTCAACCGCGATATCAAGTACCGTGAGGAATTCCGGCCGTTCGCGCCGGTCGTACCGATCGAGGAAGCTGATCGGTACTTCCAGCTACCGCTCGGTGGGGTGCGCCTTGCACGCTTCATGTCGGGCGTCTTCCCCGTTCGGCCAGAGTGGCGCGCAAAGCTCGCCGCGATTACGCACATCGACGGCACCGCCCGAGTGCAAACTCTCGAGCGTGACATGGCGCCTCGGCTCCACGCATTGCTCAAATGTTACGGACAGCGCAGCGGGATACCGGTGCTGCTCAATACCTCGCTCAACGTCGCGGGAGAGCCCATCGTCAATCGCGCCGTTGAGGGGTACTCCACCTTTCGGCGCAGTGGAATCGACGTGCTTATCGCGGGCCGGACACGCGTGGCGAAGCGAGCGACATTCGCAACACAAAAGGAGACCGTCGCATGCTCAAGAAGCATGGCAAGATGAGACGCAGTCTGGTGGTATTCGGCAGTGCCGGTGGATCGATCGCCGATCTCGCACGGGGCATGTGGCGAAGTGGCCCCGCCAAGCGCTGCCTGCTACCGCTAGCCGTTTTCCTCTCTGTTATCGGGCTCGTTCTGGTCCTCGCGGCAACCGTCGAGGCGCTGGCTCCATTCGTCTACTCCATTTTCTGAGACGCCTCCACGTTGTGGACGCATTAGAGGATATGCTCGCATGTCCGGCTTGCGGCGGTCCTCTCGCGGGCAGCTGGCGATGTCGGGAGTGCGAGGTCACGTACGCGGCCCCCGATGGCGTGCCGAACCTTCGCCTTAGAGGCGACACGTGCACCGACACCGTGCGGCGCTTCTACGAGCGCGCTCCCTTTCCCGGCTACCGGCCGCACGAGAGTTTGCCATCCCTATGGGCACGGGCCGAACGTAACGAGTTCGCCCGCCTCCTCAACGAGGCGATTCCGAGCGATGCCCGCATACTGGAGATGGGGTGCGGCACCGGGCAAATGAGCCTTTACCTGGCACGCGCGGACCGCCTGGTCATCGGCGCCGACCTATCGCGCTCGGCTCTGCTGCTTGGCCAGGCCGCGGCGCAGCGCTTCGGCCTTACGCGCGTGCAATTCGTCGAAACCGATTTACATCGTCCGGGTTTGCGTGCCGGTGCATTCGACGTCGTGTACTCCTCGGGCGTCTTGCACCACACGCCGACCCCGCGGGAATCCTTTGCGCATATCGTCCCCTTAGCTCGGTCCGGCGGGATCATCATCGTCGGTGTTTACAACGCTTTCGCGCGCATCCCACTCCGGTTGCGGCGGCTCGTCGCCCGGATCTCCGGCTATCGCTGGGTTCCCCTCGATCCGGTGCTGCGAGAACGCGACGCTGAGCCGACGCGGCGCGAGGCTTGGTTACGGGATCAATATCAGCATCCGGAGGAGCACCGGCACACCCTCGGCGAGGTACAGAGCTGGTTCGCCGAGAATCACGTCGAGTACATCAGGGCGTACCCGAGCGCACTTCTCGGCGAGCGTCCGCATAGCCTCCTCACTCCGGCGACCGATACCTGGAGTCTTGAAGCCTGGTTGGCACAGCTCGCGTGGATGGGGACCTTGGGGCAGGAGGGGGGACTTTTCGTGACCGTGGGCCGTCGACGGGCGACGATGTGAGTCGGCGCCTCATCACCGAGGCTCTATTGGCCTGCCTCGGGATCGCATTGCTGCTCGCGGCGTTCGCTGCCGACCAGAGCTGGTGGGATAGGCACTTCCTGCCGATCTTCCCGCTGGGACGCGCCACTCTGGTGGCTGTGGAGCATGCG
>JASHUC010000381.1 GCA_030040235.1 Gammaproteobacteria bacterium
GTCCACGATCACCACGCGCCCGCTCAAAGGAGCGCCCACGAGCGCTCCGCCCTCGCCGTGCGCTTTGGACTCCTTGCGGTTGTACGCGAACGGCACATCGCGTGCGTGATGCTCGGCGAGGGCAATCGCGGTGGCGGTGACGAGCGGGATGCCCTTGTAGGCGGGCCCGAACAACATGTCGAAAGCCATCCCCGAGCGCACCAGCGCGGCGGCATAGCAGCGGCCGAGCGCGGCCGCGGCCGCACCGCCGCTGAAGAGGCCGGCATTGAAGAAATAGGGACTCTCGCGCCCACTCTTGAGCCTGAAGCGGCCGAAACGCAACGCGCCGCGGGCGAGCGCCAGCTCGATGAACGTATTTTGGTACTCGGTCATGATCCGGACTTCAGGCCATGCCGTTATGATGCCGAAAATGGGAATTATGGCACCGGACAGCGGTTCCGTGAGCGAGACACCCCGCGGCTGGGTGCAAGCGGTGCTCGTCTATCGCCAGCCCCGCGTCCTTTCGATGCTCTTCCTCGGCTTCTCCTCGGGGCTGCCGTTCTACCTCATCTTTCAAACCCTCTCCGCGTGGCTGCGCCAGGATCACGTCGAGCGAGCGACGATCGGGATGCTCGCCTGGGCGGGCTTGATCTCCTCGCTCAAGTTCTGCTGGTCCCCGATCGTCGATCGCTGGCGGCTGCCGCTGCTCCACCGCTTGCTCGGCCGGCGTCGCAGCTGGATGCTCCTCGCCCAGCTCGGCATCGTCGCGGCGCTCGTCAATCTCGCGGCGAGCCACCCGGCCCAGAGCGTGGTGCACATTGCGCTCGGCGCCGCGCTCCTCGCCTTCTGCGCCGCCACGCAGGACACCGCGATGGATGCCTGGCGGATCGAGTCCGCGCCGGAGCGCTTGCAGGGGGCCATGGCCGCCTCGTACCAGCTCGGCTTTCGCTCCGCGATGATCGTCGGGAGCGCGGGGGCGCTCGGGCTTGCGCAGAGTCTCGGCTGGCGGGCGAGCCTCATCATCATGGCGGCGTGCGGGGGTGTCGGGATCGTGACGACATGCCTCGTGCGCGAGCCCGAGCCGCGCGCGCCGCGCGAGACGCTCGCGCGCGAGCAGCGCGTGATCGACTGGCTCGAGCGCAAGGCCCACTGGCCGCACGCTCTGCAGAACGCGGGTGCGACTTTCATCGGCGCGGTGATCTGTCCGCTTGTCGACTTCTTCGAGCGCGAGGGCGCCGCCACCGCCATCATCGTCGTCGCGTTCATCGGCAGCTACCGTCTCACCGAGTATGCGATGGGCTCGATGGTCAACCCGTTCTACATCGACCACGGCTACACGCTCGATCAGATCGCGGTGGTCGTGAAGATCGTCGGACTGTCGTTCTCGCTGATCGGCGTCGTCATTGCGGGCGTGATGGTCGCAAGGCTCGGCGTCATCCGGGCGCTCGTCATCGGGAGCGTGCTCATCATGCTCTCGAACTTGAGTTTCGCCGCGCTCGCGCGCACGCACGTGCCGACGGTGCTCGGCCTGGGGGCCGCGAACAGCCTCGACAACCTCGCGCAGGCGGTGCGCGGGACGGCGCTCATCGCATTCCTCTCGAGTCTGACGAGCCCGCGGTACACCGCGACGCAGTACGCGCTCTTTTCCTCGTTTTTCGTACTCTCGGGAAAGATCCTCGAGGGCACCTCGGGGTTCGTCGTCGACGCGATCGGCTATGCGCCGTTCTTCGTCTACACCGCGAGCCTGGCGATTCCGGGCCTGCTGTTGCTCTACTGGTTCACGCGCCGCAGCGGACGAGAAGCCTTCTCCTAGTGCGCCTCGAAGATATCGAGGCCGTCGAGCGGGCTCGCGCGCAGGTCGCGCTCATCGTCACGGGGATCGGAGCGGGCGCCTTCCTCCTCCGGCTCCACGTCGACCGAGCCGCTCCAGTCCTCGGGTGGATCGGCGGCCTCGATCGCCCGCTCGTCGCAGTGCGCTTCCCAGTCCTCGACATCCATCTCTTCCACCGTGCCGTCGAAGTATTGGATCTCGATCGTGCCATCCTCGGCGTCGAACGCGACGACCTCGAAGAGCTCGCTGCCGTCGAGCCGATACCAGCTGCCGACACTCGGTTGAGGAGACGCCATCGCCGACCTCCTGAATTCGCAACTCCCTGCCGCTCGAGCACACCACGATACAGCGTCGCAACACTCGCGCGTGCGAGCGAGCGTGTACTCGATGTTGCGCTCAGGGCGCGGGCCTTTCAAGAGCGCGGAGCCGCGCTCGAGCTTCGAAGGATACGGCTGCGAAACGCGAGCTCCCACACATCGTGTCCGAGACGCCGGCCACGCTGCTCGAAGCGCGTCGGCGCGCGCTCGAGGGATTCGCCGGCGAACGATCCCGCAGGGGCGAGATTCTCGAGCGGCTCACAGCCATTGAGCACCTGCAGCATCTGATGCGCGTACGGCTCCCAGTCTGTCGCGAGCCGCAGCAGGCCGCCGGGACTCAAGCGATCGGCGAGACAGGCGGCGAATCCGGACTGGATGAGCCGGCGCTTGTGGTGGCGCTTCTTCGGCCACGGATCGGGAAAGAGGATCAGGATCTCGGCAAGGGATGCCGAGGCAATTTGAGCCGCGAAGACCTCGACCGCATCGTGGCAGCTCACGCGCACGTTCTCGAGGCGCGCGGCCGCAAGTGCGAGCAGCAGCCGTCCGACGCCGGGCGGATGGACCTCGATGCCGAGGAAATTGCGCTCCGGCTCTCGCCTCGCAAGGGCGGCGAGGTGCGCGCCGTTTCCGAACCCGATCTCCACCACCTGCGGGGCGCGACGCCCGTAGAGTGCGTCGAAGTCGAGCGGCCGCGGGGAGAACTCGACTCCGAAGCGGGGCCACAGCTCACTCAGCGCGCGGCGCTGCGCCTCCGTGGTGCGTCCGGCGCGAATGACGAACGAGCGCACGGAGCGCTCGCGCCGTGCGCCGGTGCCGTCCCTATCCGTTTCCACCTGCCGAACCGATCGAGAGGCGCGGGCTCGCACCACAGGTGAGCTCGGCGGGGGTATTGAAGAACACGGGCCGCTGGCGCTCGCCATGCCCGGCATCCATGCCGCTCAGCACCGGGAAGGGCTGCTCGCGCGCAAAGCGCGCGAGCACCTGCGGGACGAGCATTCGGCCGTCGGGCTCCTGCCCCCCCATGAAGGCTCCAAACACTAGCGCCTCGACATTGCGCAGCGCACCCGCCAGGACGAGATGCTGCAGCATGCGATCCACCCGGTAGCCGCGCTCCCCCACGTCCTCGAGGAAGAGAATCCCTTGAGGCCGTCTCTGCAGCGGCGTGCCGAGCACCGCCTGAAGCACGGTGAGATTGCCGCCGAAGACCGGGCTGCGCACCGCATGAGGTGTGCGCGCGGCCGCGTTGAGCGGCTTCAACCCCGTGAACTCAACGTCGCGCTGGCCGCCGAGCAGCACCGCTTGCAACTCCTCGAGTTCCTCGGCCGGTACCGTCCCCGACCCGAGCCGGTCGAGCAGCGGCCCGTGCAGGGAGGGCCACTTCCAGTGATGATTGAGGAGGTAATGCAGTGTCGTTGCATCGCTGTAGCCGATGAAGAGCTTGCGCCGCGGCGGCGGAGCGACCTCGAGCAGCCGGCCGATGAGGCGAATCGCCCCGTAGCCCCCCCGCACGCACCACAGGCAGCGCGAGTCCGGTGCGTAGAGCGCGCGTCTCAAGTGCTCGAAGCGCACCCGATCGGAATTGGCGCACAGCAGGTCGGCGCCGAACAGCGAGCGCGGTACCCGCGGCTTGAGGCCGAGCCGCCGCAGAAACTTGACGCCGCCGGCGAGCGATTCGGCGGAGCAGCGAAAGCCCGGGGCGACCACATCGACGATGTCCCCGCGCCGAAGCAAGCCGAGCGCGGTGCCCTCGTTCCTCAGCGGCGCATCTTCAGCACGGATCCGCCGAAAAATCCGTCCACGCTGTCGAGGTCGATGATGAGCGGCAGCCCGCGCTGCTCCTTGTCGAGATTACGCTCGACCTCGGGGGACTTGCCGTAGACCGACTTGCGGGCCTCGGGCGAATTGTCGATTCGGCCCCGGCCGCGGAAGGTCACGAACGCCTTGGCATCCGGGCGGATCTCCCCGTAAAGCAAGGCGATGTGCGGCCGCCCGCCGCGCACCGCGGCGAGGATTCCGCCTTCGGGGTTGCGCACCCAGATCGCGAGCTGCGTATCGCTATGCGCCTGGACGCTGCCGCGGAAGGAGAGCTCCGGATGCCCTTCCGGGCCGACGTACGCGACACTCAACATCCTGCCCCTCTCGAGCGCGGTGTTGACCAGATCCTTCAGAGCGGGAGAGAGCCTGAGCTCGGTGAGTACCGGGGGTGCGGTTTGCGGTGTGGCCATGCGGACTCGTCCACTCTTGATTCAGGGGCTCGAATGGTAAGGCAGCCGGTGCAGCGCCGCCACGGGTCAGGTCGAGGGGTCACGGCAGGCGAAGCTCGCGGCCTGATCGGTGCTGCCCCGGCCGAGGTACATAGCGGTGCGCGGGTAGGCGCACAGCGGCCGGGTGCGATCCACTGCGCCGTGCGTCAGGTGCGAGGCGACGATCCGCTCGGGGGCGTCCCCGTGCTCGACCCAGCGCTCGAGCGCGCCGAGCGCATCGAACTGGTCGGGTCCCGGGCCGCCGCCGCAATGATTGACGCCGGGCGCGAGGAACAAGCGCGCGAAATCGGAAATGGCCGCGACCTGGGCGTGCTCATCGCCCCGCCCGTGGGCGAAATAGGCTGCGACCTTCTGGTAGTACTCGAGCGTGTGCAGGGGCGAGATGAGCGGATCGGCCCATCCATGCCACAGGATGAGCTTGCCGCCTGCGCGGCGAAACGCACGGAGATCCGGGCTCGAGTTGTTGAGAATCGCTCCGACCTTCTCATCCGCGACGTGCACGGCGCGGTCGTAGTCGATCTTGTGGTAATCCCAGCTCGGATCCTCGAACACCATGTCCTTGAACGTGCTCGCGGCGAGCGCCGCCACGAAGGGTGTGCGCGTGAGGGTGAGGGCGTACTCGACGCCGCGGGGCCAGCCGGGGTAGATCGGTTGTCCGGAGGAGAAATGCAACCCGTCGTAGATCTTCTCAAACGCAGCCACCTCGTTCGGGGTGAGGCAGCCGTCGGGGCTCTGCCCGGCGCGGCACGCGAGCTCGGAGGGCGAGAAGTGACAGGTGCGCGGATCGGTGAGTAGCCCGTCCTTCACCCCGTCGTTCGCGTCGCACTCGGCGAGCACCGCGTTCGTCACCAGGCGGAACTTCGACGGGGCGATCTCGAGGGCGGCGAGATTTGTCCAGATCGTCGCCGCATGCAGGTGGATCACCTCCATCGCGGGTGCCCCGGCGACGATCCCGTCGTATTCGCGCGGGTAGCGCTGCGCCTCGGTGAGGCCCTGCCAGCCTCCGGAGGAGCAGCCGACGAAATAGGAGCGGCGCGGCGCGGCACGATAGAACGCGCGGACGATTGCCTTCGCCTTCAGTGCAGTCTCGTGCTGCGCGCGGTAGCCCTGATCGACCACCA
>JASHUC010000382.1 GCA_030040235.1 Gammaproteobacteria bacterium
GCGGAGCGGGGTGCCGCGGGCATTCTCGCGGCTTCTCGAGCGCTATGCCGACCACCTGCGCCGGATCCTGGCGCGGCGCCTGCGCGACCGTGAGGACGTGCTCGATGTCCTGCAGGACACCCATCTCGCCGCGTGGCGGGCACTCGAGCGCTACGACCGCACGCGCCCGTTCGAGGCCTGGCTCACTTCGATTGCCCTCAACAAGTGCCGCGACTGGGCGCGGCACCGGACTCGGCAGTTCGGGCTGCTGAACCGCATCCACACGGAGGCGGCTGAGATCCGCCCCGGCATCGATGAGCACAGCGCCGAGCGCCTCCTCATCGAGGAGCAGTGCGCGCGCGATCTCGAACGGGCTCTGGACCGTCTCCCGGCGAGTCTGCGCGAGCCGCTCCTGCTCACGACGCTCGCCGAGCTCTCCCAGGCTGCCGTCGCGCGCGAGCTCAGGCTGACGAGAAAGGCGGTCGAGATGCGTGTCCGGCGGGCTCGATTGCACCTTGCGCAGGCGCTCGAGCGCGGCGGCCGTGGAGCTGCTGCAGGCGGAGGGCTCTCATGAATGCAAGCGGCTGAGAAACCAGAATGTGCCGATGCAGCCGAAGCAGGCAGCCGCCAGATCGTTGATCAGCGGCCTCGGAAGGGACCCGCGGGCCCAGGACCTGCTCCGCGCCAGTGCGAACCCCCCGGCCACGAGGCCGAGACAGGCCCACGCGGCGAGCAGCGCCCCCGCATCGTACGCACCCGCCATCGACGTCGCGGCGCGAGTCGCGAGGTGAAGCGGTGTGAGCAGGGCGGGCAGGGTGAATCCGTCGAGAAAACCGAAGACGCCGGTGCAAAGAACTGCGGGCAGCTCCGTTGCCACAAACCGCGCGAGCAAGCCGCCCGAGATCAGGGCGGCCCCGAACAGGAGCAGCGCGGCTCGTGGCGCGTGAGCCAGCGCGGTGCCGATCGCAAGGAGCACCAGCAAGGCCGGCCAGCCCCAGGCGAGGGCCGCGCGGTGCGGCGGCGAGGTCTCGCGCACCGCGATCGAGGCGGCGAGCATGACGACGAGGAAGCCCACGAACGCCTCGATCGGCTCGGCCCGGGGCAGAATCAAACCCGTGGCCTGGGCGAGGAGCGACAGCGCATATCCCCCTGCGAGCGCCGCCATCAGCGATGCGAGCTCGCGCCCGCGCCGCACGAGCACGAGCGCCGCCAGGAGCAAGCACCATTGATCCGCATCGCTCAGGAGGTGCAGTACTCCCAGATGGGCGTACTGCGCGGAGCCTGCCGCGGGCAGCGCCCCGCCCGGCGCTACACGCAGGTCTTGCTGAGCGGCCGTGAACAGCTGCCGCACGGTACGCCCGTCACGCTCGATGCGCGCGAAATCGACGTGCCCTGCAACCCGGTCGAAGAGCGCGTGCTCGTGCAGCCTCAGCACGCCTCCCGGCTCGGAGCATCGAAAGACGATCTCGAATCCATACAGACCCGCGCCGACCTCGAGCGGATCGACCTTCCCGAGGTCGTAGCCCTGATCGATCGCCGGACAATCCTCCTGATCGGAGCTCACCGACACGTGCCGCAGCACGTAATCGCCGAGCTTGCTCACGGTGAGCACCGGCACCTCCGAGCCCGTGAGGCCCCGGGCCTCGGCAACGGACAGCACGTAGCGCAACGTCACGCCATGCTCGCCGATGATCCAGGTCGAATAGCTCACGCTCGGCGCGGCGGCGTGCACCCCCTGCGCAGCGCAGACGACTCCACAGGCCATGAGCGCAACCCATCTCATCTCAGCGTCCCCGTCTCACTCGGACGCACCCGGGGCGAGCAGGATCTGCGCCTCGGAGCGCAGGGTCTTGAGGTTCTGCTCCGTCGCGCGGCGGTTCTCGGCGTTGCGATAGTCCGAGTAGACCTGATTGCGGGCCGTCGAGAAATCCGCGATGTTCGGCGGCCGGCGGCTGTCCATCACGAGCACGTGCACGCCGTCGGAATCCACGATCGGATCGGAGACCTCACCGTCGCTCAGCACGGTCGCGGCTTGATAGAGCTTGGCGCCGAGATGGATCTTGGCGGCGAAGTCGAGCTCCTCGGTATTGTCCACGCGGCCGGAGTCGACGAAGCCGTAGTGCTCCTTCACGTAATCGATCGTGGCACCCGAGCGCAGCTGATACACCGCATCCGCCGCGTCGGTCTGCGCCTGGGCGACCGTTTGATCCGCATTCTCATAGCCACCGACGTGCAGCACCAGATCGTGCACCGTCATCGTTCCACCGGTGGTGTATTGGGAGCGATGCGTCTCGTAGAAGGCGTGCAGATCGGCATCGCTCGGGGTGATCGCCGCGAGCGGCGCGTCAACCTGTGCATTCACCGCGGAGGCCATGATGTCGCGGACCTCCGTCGTCGTCTCCGGCAGATCGAGCACCAGACCGCGCTGCACCAGCAGCTCCTCGTCGATCATCTCGTGCAGCACGCGCCGCCGCTCGGCAGGGGTCGTCTCGGAGAAGGGCGCCCCCGTCTCGGACTCCGTCTGGGCGATGAAATCGGAGCGCAGGACGCCTTTTTGATTGACGAGTGCGACGTAACCCGGAGGAACCGCGCTATAGGGTCGGGGCGCGGGGCGAAACAGCGCGAAGGCGGCCAGCACCAGACCGAGCGCCACTGCGCAGGCGGGCAGGGCGGCGCTGCGCAGCGGCCGGCGCGCGAGCGCCCCGAGGGCGCTGCGCACTCGGCCCGGGCGTTTGGCGAGCATCGTCGGTGACATCGAGAAGCTCCCGCGGGTCATTCGGTCGCCGCAGCGGTGCGGGGCGGCGGATGCGAGACGGAATGGATATAGACGGCAAGCGCGCGGATCTGCTCGAGACTCAAAGTGCCGAGCCAGGCCGGCATCATGCGGTGACGCCCGAAGTATATGCTGTTGTAGAGCGACTGCGGATCGCCGCCGCTGTTCCACGTGTTCACGGTGAGATCCGGCGCTCCGTAATCGTCGTCGCCTTTGGCATCGGGCCCGTGACAGTCTCCGCAGTCGGGCTTGCCGTAGTAGAGCGCGCGTCCTTCTTCGGCCGCCTCGCCCTCGTGCGGCCGCCCGTTGAGCGCCAGCAGGTACTGCACGAGATCGCGGATCTGCCCATCATTCAGCATTCCGCGCTGGCCGAATCCGGGCATGTCCGTGACATTGTGCGTCTTGCTGACACCGGAGCGGACGCCGTACATCACGGTGCGCTCGATGTCGTAGACGCTGCCGTCGCCGTAGAGCCAGACCCTATCGGTCAAATTCGGCGCACCGATCGCAGGGTTGCCCCGCATGTCGGCCCCATGGCATACGGCGCAATGCTGCGCGAAGAGCGGGCGGGCCTCGGCGGTCGCCACGCGCACCAGCACGGGATCGGCCCCGGCCTGATCCGGCATGTCGGCGAGGAGCCGGTATTCGAGCCGTTCGCGCGCGAGGTGCACAGTCTCGGCCGCGACGGCCGCCGCGCCGACGAGCACGGCGAATGCGATGGCGAGCGCCCATCGCGAGCGCGATCCGCAGCGCGCCGTGGGGCCCCCCGTCTGCAATGCCGCGGGCTTTGCGCTACTATGATATCGGTGCCTCGCCATCTGGATTACCCGAGCGCTGTTGACCCTGACCGCACCGTTCCGAGCCTCCGGCACGCCGCCTGTTCGAGAGACAGAGTCCCGCGGCAGCCCCATCCAGCGCCATCAAGCTTAGAGCAAAGCCTTCGCGGGCAGCCATGAACAACCCCGACACCGATGCGGCGAACCCGACTGAGCCGGTCTTTCCGCGCTCGCACCGGTTGATCCGCTACCTGGCGCTCACCTACGGCATCGCAACGCTCGCGGTGCTCCTGCTGCTCCTCACCGCGCTGCTCCCGCAGGGCCTGCTGCCGCAACTGCGGGCGCTGGCGCACGAGACGCTCACCGGCGGGCTCGGCGCCATGGTGCTCGCAGCGCTGCTCACCGCTCTCACTGCCCTCGGTGGCACCCTCGCTTTGACCACGGCCAGGTTCTGGCATTCCCTCGACCTCATCGAGCCCTCTGAGGACACCGTGCCGCCGCGTCGCGGCTTGCGTGCCGATCCGGGGCTCGCCGCACGGCAGGGCCAGGCGCTCATCGTCCCCGCCGGTGCGCTTCTGGTCGCGCTCGCCCTGCGATTTCTCTGGCCGCATGCGAGTCTGCCCCAGTCCTCGGCCAGCGCCAACATCGCCGCCGCGTTTGCGTTCGGCCTCGCCTTCGTGTCGCTCGTCGCGGAGCGCACCCTGCACGCCTTCCCGGCCCCGCAGCTGCCGGAGGCACCGAGCCTGCGGCGGGTGCTGCTGCTCACGACAGTGGTTCTCACCGCAGCGGCCTGCATCGAGCTCGGCCGCGCCGCCGGAATCGGCTGGGTGCGGTGGCCGGAGTTCATCGTCGCGTGCCTGCCGGGACTCCTCGCCGTGGAGCTCGCGCTGCGGGCGCTCGCGCGGCTGTTTCTTCCGCCACCGCCGGCGCTCGAGGCGCGCGCGGTCACACAGAGCATTCTCGCCACGCTCATCACCGGGGGCCCGCGCACTCCGGCGACGCTGCTGCGCACGCATCTGGGGCTCGACTTCGCACGCAGCTGGGCGCTGGCATTCCTGAGCGCGGCGATGGTGCCGGCGCTCCTCGGCACGGCATTGCTCTGCTGGATCCTGAGCGGGGTGAAGCTGATCGATCTCGAGCATCGCGGAATTTACGAGCGCTTCGGCGCGCCGGTCGCGGTCCTCGGGCCGGGACTGCACATGATCGCGCCCTGGCCGTTCGGCCGGTTGCGCTCGGTCGAGTACGGCGCCATTCACGCCGTTCCCATCGGCGTCGATGCCTCCTCCGCGCAGCAGGAGACGCAGAAGGAGGAGCAGGTGGGCGCGGAGGCGACGCCACCGCTCAGCCTCAATCGTCTGTGGACGACCGCTCACCCTGACCAGGCGCATTACCTGGTTCCAAGCGTGGGCACCGGCGAGGAAAGCTTTCAGAGTGTCGACACCGAGATCTACGTGTTGTATCGCGTGGGCCTCACCGACACCGCCGCGTTGCAATCGGTCTATACGGTGGCGAATCCGGAGTCCCTCATCAAGGAGGCCGCGAGCCGGCTCGTGCTGCGCTATTTCAACTCGCGCACGCTCGAAGCGGTCCTCGGGGCGCGTCGCGAGAACGTCGCCGGTACGCTGCGTGCCGAGTTGCAGGCCGACCCGGCGGTGCGCAGCTCCGGCATCGACATCGTCTCGGTGCTCATCGAGGAGATCCATCCCCCGGCCGGCGCCGCCTCGGCCTACCACGCGGTCCACGCCGCCGAGATCAATGCCAACGCGAGCATCGCCAATGAGGCAGGGCGCGCCAAGATGGTGGCCGCGCGCGCCCAGCAGGAATCGCATCAGCTCACCACCGCCGCAGATGCGCATGCGGTGGAGATCACGGATGCGGCCGCAGCCGATGCGTACCGCTTCGGTGCCGACCGCCGCGCCTACAACGAGGGCAAGCAATCGTTTCTGCTCGAGCGGTCGTTCGCTAAAAAGGTGGCGGCATACTCGCGCTCCCAGCTCACGCTCATCGATCATCGCCTGACCCCCGAGCAGCGCTCGATCCTCGACCTGCGAACCGGCCCGGCCACGGGCGGCGGCACGGCCAACGGTGCGCCGCCGCCGATCGTGCCGGATATCGAGCCCGAACAGTGAGGCGAGACATCGCCGCCAACTGCACCACTTTCCCCGGATCCAGCTTATGTTCATCACTCCCTCCTCCGACGGCTCTGTAGAGACGCGGCGCCGCTTCGGCCCCGAACTGCGCATCGGCGTTGCGGTGCTGATTCTCATCGGCGCGATCGCCGCGGCCTGCATCGTCATGGTTCCGGCCGGCGAGGCCGGCGTCATCACACGCTTCGGCAATCCGGTGCGGGTCGTGACACAGCCGGGGCTCGCCTGGAAGCTGCCCGCGCCCTTCGAGAGCAGCATTCCCATTGATTTGCGCCTCCGCACGACCTCGACCGGACTTCAGGACGTGGGCACGCGCGAAAGCCTGCGCGTGCTGGTGCAGGCGTACGTCGCCTGGCAGGTCCCGGACGACCCGCAGCGGGTGCGCCAGTTCCTGCGCTCCGTACGCAACCAGCCGGACGAGGCGGCGCGACAGCTGCGCAGCTTCGTCAGCGCGGCCCTGCACAACGTCTCGAGCAATTTCGCACTGAGCGATCTCGTCAACGTCGATCCGCACAAGGTCCGGCTCGATGCCTTCGAGGGGGACCTGCGCACCTACATCGCGCAGCGCATGCTGCAGGTTTACGGCATCGAGGTGCGTCAGGTCGGCATCGAGCGCATGACGCTGCCCGATGAGACTCTCGAGGCGACCGTGCAGAGAATGCGCGCCGAGCGAGAGACGGCCGCCCAGCAGGTCTCGGCACTCGGCCTGCAGCAGGCGGCCCTCATCCGCGCCGATGCGGAACGGGATGCGCGCGAGACCGTCGCCCAGGCGCGCGAGCAGGCGGCGCACACCGAAGCGGACGCCGTGGAGGCCGGGGCGCGCATCTATGCGAAGGCCTACCAGAGCGATCCGGGCCTTTATACGACGCTGCGCTCGCTCGATGCCATCAGCCAGATGGTCGGACGCAACGCGAGCGTCGTGTTGCGCACCGACGCGGCGCCCTTCCGTGTGCTCGTTGAAGGGCCCACCGGACTCGGCTCTGCTGCGGCGAGTGCCTCATCCGGCGCGCCGCCCTCGCATTCGAAGCAGCTTGCCCGAGCGAGGGCCGCGCCGTGAACGAGGTCCTCGACTCGGCGCGGCCACCGCTCACGGCGCCCACCGGGCCGCCGCCGCCACCACCGCCCGGACCCATCGCCCAATCGGTCGCGATCGGGTTTCGCGCAGTCTATGTCGCGGGGCTGCTGCTGCTCGCGCTCTGGTTGACCAGCAACGTGCGCGAGGTTCCCGCCGACAGCCAGGCGGTCGTTTTCCGCTTCGGGCGCATCGTGCGCGCGCAGGAAGCGGGCCTCGTCGTTGCCTGGCCGCGGCCGATCGAGCAGGTCGAGCTGCTCCCGGGCCCCAATCGGCAGCTGAGCCAGGACGTCGCGGCGCTTCCCGCAGCGACCGAGAAGTCCCAGTCGCTCATCGGCCCGTTCGGACCCGAGCAGGCGATGCCGCAGAACGTCTCGGCATTCCTCACCGGTGACGGCAACGTCGTGCTGCTCAACGCGACCCTGATCTATCGCATCGATGATCCGATCGCGTACGTGCTCGCCCGCTCGCATGTCGCCGCCGCCCTCGACCGGCTGTTTCGCACCACGAGCGTACACGTCACGGCCGGCCGGAATTTGAACGACTTCATCGTCGTGGGCGCGGCTAACGATCTCTCGAGCGCGAACCCGGCGGTCATCGCGCTGCGCAGCGAGGTGCGCCGCTCGTTTCTCGACACGATGAATGCGCGGCTCGAGGCGCTCGCGACCGTGGGGGCGCCTCTGGGCGTGCATATCGAGCGCATCGACATGACGCCCTGGCTGCCCCCCGAGGCCAAGACGGCGTTCGATGCGGTGCTGCTGGCAAACCAGGCGCGGGAGCGGGGCATTGCCGTCGCCAGAACCGACGCCGAGCGGCGCCGGCAGGCGGCCGATCGTGAGCGTGACCAGCTGCTGAGCGCTGCTCAGGCGACGGCAACGGAACTGGTGAGCCGCGCCAACGTCGACACGGCGCGCATCTTCGCACTCGAGAAGGAGGAAACCCCCGCGACACGCCAGAGCCTGCTGCTGCGGGAGTATCGGGCGGAGGTCTCGGAGATCATGAACCGCGTGGGCTCGGCTATATTGCTCGATCCGAAGACGGGGACCACGTTCGTACTGCCCGGAAAGCGAAAATGAGCGCAGCTCCCGAGACCTCGACGCCTGATCCGTCCTGCTGCGGGCCCGACTTAGTCCAGCTGCCGCCGCCTGCGCAGCCTGCGGCCCCGGCTGGGCCGAGCGCGCTGCTCGATCGCGCCGAGCGTCTGATCCTCGGCCTGCGACTGAGCCTCGCGCTCGCCGCCGGGTGCGTGCTCGTCGTCGCGTACGCCATGTGGCTGTTCCTGCCCGGCGAGGCAGGCGTCGCCGAGCTCGTGGCCGGGATCTCCGCGGCGCTCGTCGCGATCCCCGTGTTCGTCGAGGCGTGGGCGAGCCTGCGCCATCCGAACCTGCACGGCATCACGGACCGGCTGGTCGCCCTCGCCCTCATCGCGGCGTGGGCGACCGGGGATCTGATGACCGCGGCGCTGCTGCCGATCGTCATGACGCTCGGGCACATCCTCGAGGAGCGCAGCATGCTCGGCTCGCACGAGGCGGTGCGCGCACTGACGCGCCTCACCCAGGTCGAGAGCCGGCGCTTGCTGCCCGACGGCAGCGTCGAGAAGGTCGAGAGTGACCAGCTGCGGGTCGGCGACCTGATCGAGCTGCGGGCCGGCGAGCGCGTGCCCGCCGACGGGATCGTGCGGCGCGGCCAGTCGAGCCTCGATCTCGCCTCGCTCACGGGTGAATCGGTGCCGGTCGAGGTCCGCGAGGGACATCAGGTGCTCGCCGGCGCCATCAACATCGACGGGCTGCTGCAGCTCGAGCTCACGCGTGTCGGCGAGGAGAGCACGGTGGGCCGCATCATCGCGCTCATGCGCGAGGCGGAGAACGCCAAACCCCCGGTCACGCGCCTGCTCGATCGCTATGCGGGGCAGTACATGGCGCTCGTGCTGCTGGTGGCCGCCGGTGTGTGGCTGATCACTGGCAACATCCCGGCGATGCTCGCGGTGCTGGTCGCCTCCTGTCCGTGCGCCTTGGTGCTCGCGGCCCCGGCAACCGCCGTCGCAGCCATCGCCGTCGCGGCACGGCACGGCATCCTCATCAAAGGCTCGGCGTTCCTCGAGCACTTGTCGGATGTATCGTCCGTGATCTTCGACAAGACGGGCACGATCACCACGGGTGAGCTGCGCCTGGCCGAAGTGCGCGCCGCACCGGGCGTCGATCCGGAGTGGCTGCGGCGCTTGGGTGCCAGCCTCGGCTCGGCCAGCAATCATCCGCTCAGTCGCGCGGTGGCGGCTGCCGTCCCCGCGGACCGGAAGCTAACCCTGGAGGATACCCGGGAGTTCGGCGGCTTCGGTGTGACCGGGCAGCTCGAGGGCAAGCTCGCGGCGCTCGGCCGAGTCGATCTGTTCGAGCGGCTCGGTGTTCCGGTCACTCCGGCGCCGGAACACAGCGGCCCGATCGCAGGGGTCAGCCTCGACGGACATTTCCTCGGCTGGCTGCTGTTCTTCGATCAGTTGCGCAGCAGCGCAGGCGAGGCCGTACAGGATTTGAAGGGGCTCGGCATCGAGCACATGGTGCTGCTCACGGGAGACCGCCTGGCCGTCGCGAAGCAGGTCGCTGTGGAGGTCGGCGTGAACGATGTCTACGCCGAGATGCTTCCCGAGCAGAAGATGGACCGCGTGATGCAGGAGATCCGCATGGGCCATCGGCCCATGGTGGTCGGCGATGGCATCAACGACACACTCGCACTGCGTGCCGGAGCGGTCGGTGTGGCGATGGGGGCGCAGGGTTCGGGCGATGTGGCGCTCGCCTCGGCCGATCTTGCACTGATGACGAACGACCTTCGCCGGCTCGGCACCTGCATCCGACTCAGCCGGCGCTGCCGCCGCACGATTTACGTGAATGTGGGCATCGGCGTCGGGTTCACCTTCGGGCTCATCGTCCTCTCGGCCGCCGGGGTGCTCGGCGTCGAAGCACCGATCATCGCCGCGCTGCTACACAACCTCAGTACGTTCCTCGGTATCGGCAATGCCGGGCGGCTGTTGCTGTTCGATGAGACGACGCATGGGACCGCGGCCGGGCCCCGCAGAATTGCAGCGGCCGCCTGAGCACTTCAGTCCTCGGGCTTCAATCCCAGCGGCTTCAATCCCCGGAGCTTCTCACCTCGAGCTGCTCGTAACCCTTGTAGCGGTAGATCATCACCGAGGCCGCCCAGGTCACAATGAAAATTCCGATGATGGCGAAGCCGAGGCCGTTGAAGTTGCCATTGAGACGGGTGACCCAGTCCCAGAACTCCCCGGAGAGGTGCAGCTGATCCTGGAGCAGCCCGAGCGCCTCGATGCCGCCGATGAGCAGGGCGATGATCACGGACACGAGCGTGATCGTCATGTTGTAGAAGAGCTTGCGAATGGGCTTGACGAACGCCCAGTCGTAGGCGCCGAGCATCAGAACGCCATCGGTCGTATCGATGAGCGACATGCCCGCCGCGAAGAGCGCGGGGAATACCATGATCATCCAGATGGAGGCTCCCTTGGCGGCCTGGGTCGCCGAGATCCCGAGGAGAGCGACCTCGGTCGCGGTATCGAATCCCATGCCGAACACCACGCCGACCGGGTACATCTGCCATTCCTTGTCGATGGCGTTCATCCACCGGCCGAAGAACCGGTAGAAGAACCCCCGCTTTTCCAGCTGGGACTCCAGCTCGGCCTCGTCGTACTCACCGCGCCGCATCGCCCGCCACACGCGCACGATCCCCGCCAGGATGACGAGGTTGAGCAGCGCGATCAAGAACAAGAACCCGGCGGACACGATGGTGCCGAAGCTGCCTCCGAACGACTCCAGTGACGAGTTCGAATGCGTGACCGCAGGAAGCACGGCCTTCTCCGCGACGATGATCCCGACCCCGATCGCCACCACGATTGTGGAGTGGCCTAGCGAGAAGAAATACCCGAACGCCAACGGCCGCGGCTTGTCGGTACCCTGCCGCTGGTTCATCGTCTTGCGGGTGGTGTTGTCGATCGCGGAAATGTGGTCAGCGTCGAAGGCGTGCCGTAGCCCGAGGGTGTAGGCGGTAACGGAAAGGCCCACGCCGAAGAGCTTGTAGTGCGCAGGCAGGACGTACGCGATGCATACCGCGAACCCGAGTGCGTGCAGCAGCAGGATCGACCCATACATGCCCAGCGTGCGATGGCGCTCGGTTCGCGTCATTGCACCAAACGACGTACGGACCATCGAGATGAGACCCGGCTTTGCGGCGGCAACATCGGACATAAGGCCCTCCGGCCCGGCGCGGCACGACATCATGTCACTCGCGACGCTAACGCAGTTGCAATCTAGTTGCAACTAATGCCTGTCTCCGCGCCTTGCCATCGTGGCGGAACGGCCCGCGTCCGCGGCACGGAGCCGGAGATGCTGTCTGGCTGTCGTTGAGCGGGTCAGAATGGCTCAATGGATCTGCACCTGAATGGCAAGGTCGTGCTCATCACGGGCGGGAGCGACGGGCTGGGCGCGGCGCTTGCGGATCGCCTCGTCGAGGAAGGGTGCCGGGTCGCGGTCTGTGGGCGAGATCCCGATCGGCTGGCCGTTACCGAGGAGCGGCTGCGTGCCGCCGGCGGCGACGCACTTGCAGTACAGGCCGATGTCACCCGCCTAGCGGACCTTGAACGGTTCATCGATGCGGCCGTCGCCCGGTGGGGCCGCCTCGACGGCCTGGTAAACAACGCGGGCAAGAGCAGCACAGGACGGATCGATGAGGTCTCCGATGAGGACTGGATCGGGGACCTCGAGCTCAAGGTTCTCGCTGCGGTTCGCTGCACCCGGCTGGCTGTGCCGCACCTGGTCGCGGCTGGTGGTGGAGCGATCGTCAACGTGCTCAACGTGGGCGCCAAGGCGCCTGGCGCCGGATCCTTGCCGACGACAGCCTCCCGGGCTGCGGGCCTGGCCATAACCAAGGCTGCGTCCAAGGATCTCGGCGGACACGGCATCAGGGTCAACGCCGTGCTCATCGGCCTGGTGGCCAGCGGCCAGTGGCGGCGGCGCGCCGACGCAACTGGGCAGTCCGAGGACGAGCTGTACCGGCAGCTAGCTCAGAACACCAAGATCCCGCTGGGCAGAGTCGGCCGTTCGGACGAGTTCGCCGACCTGGCGACTTATCTGCTGTCAGATCGCTCCTCCTACGTGACGGGCTCGGCCATCAATCTGGATGGCGGAACTAGCCCAGTCCCTTAGTTCTGTGGCCGGCTTCTGAGGGCGCTGACGACTGTCCCAGGACTTCCGCGAGCAGTTTCACCGTGCCCGTCGCTGGGCACGGGCCGTGTCTTACTGCCCGTGGACAGAGCGACGCCGAACCGGCGGCTTAGCAGGCGAGCTTTGCGGGTGCGTCCGTCGCCGATGCCGCGCACGGACGCCTGAGATCTGGGCGAGGCCGCTGAGCTCATGGACGCAGTTCGCTCTAGACTGGCCGGCCATGGGTCTACTGCAGGACAGTCGCGCCCTGGTTACGGGCGGCACCACGGGTCTCGGGTTCGCCATCGCTGAGCGCTTCCTGGCCGAGGGAGCACGGGTTGTTGTTACCGGCCGTGACATCAGTCTCGGCCGGCAAGCCGAGCAGGCGCTGGGACCGGGAGCCCGCTTCGTTGCGGCGGATGCACGCGACCCGGATGCAGTCGCCGCATCGGTGGCGAGTGCCGCGGACCACCTCGGCGGCCTCGACGTGCTGGTGAACAACGCCGGAGTCGGCGTCACCGCACGGCTCATCGACACTTCGCTCGGCGATTACGAGCGCGTAATGAATGTCAACGTCCGCGGCTACTTGCTGTACGCCCAGCACAGCTATCCGCACCTCGCCCGCAACCGCGGCTGCATGATCCACATAGCATCGGATGCTGGTATCTGGGGCGAACAGGCAACGGGCCTCTACTCGGTCACGAAGGCTGCGACGGTGATGCTGGGAAAGATGCTCGCTCTCGACCTCAGCGCATCCGGAGTGCGATCGAACGTGCTCTGCCCCGGTGACATCTGGCCGGGCATGCGGCACATGGCCCCGCCCGGCCAGGAGGTCGGGAGCGACGACAGCGAGTGGCCGCTGCCGCCTATCGGCCGAATCGGCGAGGCGCGCGACGTCGCCGCGGCTGCGGTGTTCTACGCCAGCCGCGAATCGGAGTTCATCACCGGCACCACGCTGCTCGTGGATGGCGGGATGACGGCCGGCTACCTGCAGCGCGAACGGCCGCCCGGCCCTGCGGCTTAACGCCTGACGGGAAAATGCGACCGCAAGCCACGAGCGGAAGGAGCGCGCGTTCCCCTGTGGTGACGGGTTCGGTGCTGGTGGCTGGCACGACGTCGGATGCGGGTAAGTCGGTGCTGGCTGCCGGGATCTGCCGGTGGCTGGCGCGCCGGGGTGTGCGGGTAGCGCCGTTTAAGGCACAGAACATGTCGAATAATTCGGTGGTGGCGCCCGACGGCGCGGAGATCGGCCGGGCGCAGGCCATGCAGGCGGCCGCGTGCGGTGTGCCCGCCGAGGCCGCGATGAACCCCGTGTTGCTGAAGCC